>NZ_JAUBSF010000041.1:0-53099 GCF_036704615.1 Microcoleus sp. K4-B3 | reverse complement strand
TAATTCCGGCACTGTCTTCTCCATGTGCCTCACCTTATCAGATTTTTTGGGTTTTTGCTACCCCCGTGAACTTCTACCCTGAATGAGCCATTTCCTGAAAGAATTCATCCCTTGATTGAAAATAAATTTCGAGAATTGCAGAATAGATATGAACACCTTAAAAAGGTTAAGTTTGGAGAGCTTAGAAAATAAAATTACTTGCACAGGTAGCGATCACCTTAGTTATCACTTAAATCGATCACGATCGCTTAAAACTAATGACTAATCAGCCGGAGAGCTAATATCAGCAACTCCTACTCAACAAGTAGCCGATCGCGATTAAAGAAACAAACTAATATCCACGTGGAAAAAATCGGCTAATTTTCTGGCTTCATCTATTTCGATCGCCCTTCCGCTAACAAAAACTTTATCAACCTCTGTTTCCGTTCCCAAAACAGGAATCAAATCAGATTTGTCCAAATTTCTCGCATCCATTAAATGTTGCAACATTGAAGCAGCATTTCCTGCAGGAATCGGATAATTTTTAGATTCAAATTTTTCAATCAGCGTTATCAAAAGCTCCAGAAATAGCTCTTCCTCCAGCGATCGCATAGGGCGGTGTTCCAGTTCGCAAGCGAGAGCGATCGCGGCCTCGTTTTCTGCTTCATTTGCGATCGGTTTTGGTTGATACCGAACAAGTAAATCTGTATAAGATTTGGCATCAAAAGTACGGATCATTTTTCCACTCATCCTTATCATACTCAGCGTGAGTCAGAACATATTTGATGTAGATTCTTTGAGAAACATAAACCAAATCAACAATCAGCCGATATCGATTTCCCTTAATATTAAATACGGTAAAATTTCCGACTGACTCAGCTTTTGGATAAATCTGCTGAACATCAATTAGGTTCTGCCATTCCGCTTTACTTGAAACTCTATACCAGTCATAAAGTGCATCGCAGGAATCGGCATGGCTTTCACAGAAATCTCGCAGGATTTTTCGGCTGATAACACGCATTTCACCCTTGTTTTCCCAACTACACCAGATTTTGTTCTGGACTTACGCATTTGTCATATTATAAACATCTGTAACTCACCAAAAAACTAAAGCCCTTTTCCGTTGTTGCGGGAAAAGAGCTTTAATTTATGATTAACCTGGCACTGAGCTATTTTACCGGGCAGTGACCCGCCGAGTATCTTCGCCATAGCAACGTTTAACAACCGAGTTCGGGATGGATCGGAGTGGTTCCATTACATCATAAGCACCAGGAAAGCTTTGAAAACTTTTAATCCTGTGTCTGCGTTCGGCTTAATTTTAAGCTTGATGCGCTGCATCTCTTTCGCTCGACTTAATTACCTTATCAAGTTTTCCTTTGTCTGTCAACCCCTTTCTCAAAAGTTTTTTTCGATCGCCCGAAACCGCCCCCAATAGCCGAGTTTGACGTATTATTTGCCAGTGGGGTCGATCGACCTTTAACTCACAAGTCCAAAAACGCTGCATCTACACCCTGCTCTCTGCGAATCTTCCCGTCCTTCACAAACCACGCCACAACCTGCTTAACTGTTAATTGTTCGATCGGCATCTCGGCTTCTGTCGCAATTTGCCTCAAAGGCCGCAAAGACGCCACCACCAAATTCGTAAAAAAGTTTTCAAAACTTGCATCAAGTTCGATCGACCAAAAATCTGCTGCTGGCTGCAAATATTGAGATTTCTACAAAACTCGCACCAAAGACATCTGCAACAATTCTTGTGGGGAGTAGGGGTTAGGCATCCTGCCGGCCCAAGACGAGCTTTTGTGTAGATGAGTAATAACTCCCCAAAAAACTAAAGCCCTTTTCCGTCGTTGCGGGAAAAGAGCTTTAATTTATGATTAACCTGGCACTGAGCTATTTTACCGGGCAGTGACCCGCCGAGTATCTTCGCCATAGCAACGTTTAACAACCGAGTTCGGGATGGATCGGAGTGGTTCCATTACATCATAAGCACCAGGAAAGCTTTGAAAACTTTTAATCCTGTGTCTGCGTTCGGCTTAATTTTAAGCTTGATGCGCTGCATCTCTTTCGCTCGACTTAATTACCTTATCAAGTTTTCCTTTGTCTGTCAACCCCTTTCTCAAAAGTTTTTTTCGATCGCCCGAAACCGCCCCCAATAGCCGAGTTTGACGTATTATTTGCCAGTGGGGTCGATCGACCTTTAACTCACAAGTCCAAAAACGCTGCATCTACACCCTGCTCTCTGCGAATCTTCCCGTCCTTCACAAACCACGCCACAACCTGCTTAACTGTTAATTGTTCGATCGCCCCTCCCGATTCTGCCGCAATTTGCCTCAAAGGCCGCAAAGACGCCACCACCAAATTCGTAAAAAAGTTTTCAAAACTAGCATCAAGTTCGATCGACCCTTTAATACTCTCATCATTCTTAATCCAATCCATCACCTGCCCATTTGTCACCTCAGCCACCGGCAAACCAGTCTCCCCAGCAATTTGCTTGAGCACCCTCAAAGCATAAATTGCCACCCGCGCCGAAAACTTTTCCTTTGACGACAGCAGCGCCATATCAACTTCCGCACACTCTTCCGGCTTTAAAAAATCTGCTAGCGGTTCCATAGTTATTAGTTACTTGTTATTTGTTATTTGTTATTGGTAATCGGTAAAAACATCTATCCGTGTATCCGTGTCAAAATCCGTGTCGTGCTGTTGGTAATCGGTAAAAGCAAAAAACACCCATCCCTGTATCCGTGTCAAAATCCGTGTAGTGCTGTCGGTAATTGGTAATTGGTAAAAACACCCATCCGTGTATCTGTGTCAAAATCCGTGTAATGCCTTCCCTCATCCTTCTTCCTTCTTCCTTCTTCCTTCTTCTTTCCTTCTTGCAATCAAATAACCGCAGCGGTGTTCCCCATTTATAATCCAGTGAGTCCGCTCCACAGTACAGTCCGGCAATACCCCCGCAAACATTTCCAACTCATTGCCACACACACTCGGAAAAGTTTCAGCAACATTAGAAATCGCGCAGTTGTGTTCCATCAACACAAATCGATCGCCCAAACCAGTGCGATCGCAGATCCCAACCTCTACAGATTCTACAGGATAACACTCAGCCATGTAACCTTCAGCCCTGCGGAGTTCCACCAACTTAGTCACCCGCTCTTGCAGCGAACCCGCACCCACCAGTCGCCGATAGTCCGTAGCCTTGCGCTGCCACTGTTTTCGCAGGATAGTTATCACTTGCTCGCGGCCGACGGTTTCCGCCAACGTATCCAGGAAAGAGACTGCAAAATCACCGTAACGATTCGGGAATCGATCGCGCCCCAAACTGGTAAGCTCATAAATGTGCTGCGGCCGCCCCATCCCAGCCTGAACTGACTGATACTGAATCAGCCCCTCCGCTTCCAAATCCTTCAAGTGACGGCGAATCGCCTGCGGGCTGATATCCAAAGACTCCGCCAACTCAAGAGCCGTCCCTTTATCTCCCTTAAGCAAATATTGCAGGATGTCTTGTTTCGTGGAAGTCTGCTGAGTAGTCTCCATCATCTTCACAAAAAATTATTAATTTGACTTTGACAATATCACTATTGTTAATGTAGCTTAAAATATAGTAAAGCAACAAAATTGTTGTTTAACTTCCCAGAGCAGTCCAGCAGAACTCGCTCAAGCCCAGACAGGCATTGCCCCGTCTGCCATCCAGAGAGCATTATCTAGAACACTGAACACGCAAAATAATGAGTTCTACCACAGTCAAAACCTTAGTCAACCAGCCCTACAAATACGGTTTCGTCACCGACATCGAGTCAGACACCATCCCCCGCGGCTTGAGCGAAGATGTAGTCCGCCTGATTTCCGCCAAGAAAAACGAACCGGAATTCATGCTGCAATTCCGCCTCAAAGCATATCGGCAGTGGTTGAAAATGACCGAGCCCACTTGGCCCCACGTCAACTATCCCGCGATCGACTACCAACAAATTATCTACTATTCCGCGCCCAAACAAAAGCCCAAAAAGCTCAACAGTTTGGACGAAGTTGATCCGACACTGCTAGAAACCTTCGAGAAACTCGGTATTCCCCTATCCGAACAAAGGCGGCTCGGAAATGTTGCCGTCGATGCCGTTTTCGACAGCGTTTCAATTGCCACAACATTTAGAGAAAAGTTAGCCAAAGATGGTGTTATTTTCTGTTCCATCTCAGAAGCTGTCAAAGATTATCCCGAACTAATAGAAAAATATCTTGGCAGCGTCGTACCAGTCGGCGACAACTTTTTCGCAGCCCTCAACTCCGCCGTATTCAGCGACGGTTCCTTCGTTTACATTCCCAAAGGCGTCAAATGCCCGATGGAATTGTCAACCTATTTCCGCATCAACAACGGAGATTCCGGCCAGTTCGAGCGCACCCTAATTGTTGCAGAAGAAAACAGCTCAGTTTCTTACCTGGAAGGCTGCACCGCCCCCATGTTTGACACCAATCAACTGCACGCCGCCGTCGTGGAATTGGTAACAATGGACAATGCCGATATCAAATACTCCACAGTGCAAAACTGGTACGCAGGCGACGCCAACGGCAAAGGGGGCATTTACAACTTCGTGACCAAACGGGGTTTGTGTCAGGGAGTTAATTCTAAGATTTCTTGGACACAAGTAGAAACCGGTTCCGCGATTACTTGGAAATATCCCAGTTGCGTGTTAGTCGGCGACAACTCAGTGGGCGAATTCTACTCGGTAGCGCTGACAAATAACAAGCAGCAAGCTGACACAGGCACCAAAATGATCCACGTTGGTAAAAATACTCGCAGCACGATTATTTCTAAGGGGATTTCGGCTGGAAATTCATCCAACAGCTATCGCGGCTTGGTGAAAATGGGGCCTAATGCTAAAGGCTCTCGCAATTACTCTCAGTGCGATTCCATGCTGATTGGGGATAACGCTCAAGCGAATACTTTCCCTTATATTCAAGTGCAGAACCACACTGCTAAAGTGGAACACGAAGCTTCTACTTCTAAAATTGGAGAAGAGCAATTGTTTTTCTTCGCACAGCGGGGAATTTCCGCAGAAAATGCTATTTCCATGATGATTAGCGGTTTCTGTAAAGATGTTTTCAATCAGTTGCCGATGGAATTTGCAGCGGAAGCTGATAAGCTGTTGAGTCTGAAGCTGGAAGGAAGTGTCGGATAGAACTCACATCTTGCGCCATTATCAAAAACTTGTAGGGGCGGGTTCACCAATAGCCTTAAACGGTGAAGACAGGTTAAATAAACCCGCCCCCACCCACCAAAAAGCCCCTGGTTGATATTGGTGCAAAATGTGAGATTAAATCAATCCGCCCTACCCACAAACCAGCCATTTATTGACAACTAACCCTTTACAAGGAGGGTGACTAAGCGTGAAAACAGCAAGCATGGGAATTACTTACGCAGACATAGAACTGATTTGCAGCGACGATGTAGCACTGCACCGCAGAGGCTACATTTCAGAAGACCAAATTAAATCGATGAAAGTTAGAGCATTGGTAGATAGTGGGGCTTCACTGCTAGTTATTCCTGA
Organism: Microcoleus sp. K4-B3; assembly: GCF_036704615.1. Classification (NCBI taxonomy): domain Bacteria; kingdom Bacillati; phylum Cyanobacteriota; class Cyanophyceae; order Oscillatoriales; family Microcoleaceae; genus Microcoleus; species Microcoleus sp. K4-B3. The sequence continues at coordinate 47,583 of NZ_JAUBSF010000041.1, read as the reverse complement.
GTCCATTAAGCAGCAATTAAATTTGCTGAAAGTTGACGAACAGGAAGCTGAATTAGCAGATGGAACTGTAATTAGTTTGGAGGTTGTCGGGCCTGTAGAAGTCAGGTTTGAGAATCGAAAAGCGATAGTAAGTGCAATGGTTGTTCCTGGTGAAGTTGAAATATTATTAGGGGCAATTCCCATGCAAGCGATGGATGTATTAATTGATCTAAAAAATGAAAGATTGATTGTCAATCCTAAGAGTCCTGATGTTGCTAGAATGCTTCTCAAGTGAGGTCAGCGGCGAACAATATCGAGATTACTCTCGTTCTCAGGCTCTGCCTGGTAACGCATATCTAGAGGCTCTGCCTCACATTTCTCTCTCCCGTTTCCAACGAGGCAGAGCCTCGCGACACGCATTCCTAGGCAGAGCCTAGGAACTAGAAGAAAAAACTGTAAAGTGCATTGAGGAAAAGGACAAAAATAGATGATTGTAGAAAATAGTCAAGTGGTGCTATCCGTCCGCGATTTAACTGCGAATGTGGAAGATACCCAAATCCTGAAGGGTTTGAATCTGGAAATAAAATCGGGTGAAATTCACGCGATTATGGGTCCGAACGGTTCGGGAAAAAGCACTTTATCCAAAATATTAGCCGGCCATCCTGCTTATACGGTAACGGGGGGAGAAGTTACTTTTTTGGGTCAAAATTTGCTGGAATTAGCGCCGGAAGAACGCTCTTTGGCTGGCGTATTTCTGGCTTTCCAATATCCGTTAGAAATTCCCGGCGTTAGCAATCTGGATTTCTTGCGCGTGGCTTACAATTCTCACCGCAAACATCGCGGCTTGGAAGAATTGGATGCTTTTGATTTCCAAGATTTAATCGAGGAAAAGCTGGATATTGTGAAGATGAATGATTCTTTTTTAGGCCGCAGCGTAAATGAGGGTTTTTCCGGCGGCGAGAAAAAGCGGAATGAGATTTTGCAAATGGCGCTGTTGGAACCGAAGTTAGCTATTTTGGATGAGACTGATTCGGGTTTGGATATCGATGCTCTCAAGATTGTCGCCGGCGGTGTGAATCAGTTGTCAACTGCTGAAAATTCGATGTTGGTGATTACTCACTATCAGCGGTTGCTGAATTACATTATTCCTGATTTTATTCACGTCATGGAAGCGGGCAGAATTATCTTGACTGGCCCGAAAGAGTTGGCGCTGGAATTGGAAGAGCGCGGTTATGACTGGGTTGTGGAAGAGGAAGCAGCAGGAGTAGGCGCGCGATGATAAATACGCAAGTTGCTACTAGAGAAATGTTTTTGGCTGATTTGGTGAATCAGTGCGGTAAGTTGGGCGCAACTAATAACGAAAGTTCTGCTTACGGGTTGCAGGATTTGCGGGATGCGGCGACTCAATACGTCCTTTCTTCGAGTTTTCCGACGGTGAAGGATGAAGAATGGCGCTTTACTGATTTGTCGGCGGTGTTGCAAATTCCTTTTCATATACCCCAGAGCAATCAGTCAACAGTTAAGCTGGCTGATATCATTATGCCAGTGAAAAACAAGGCAGATTTACCATTAAGATTGGTATTTGTCAACGGTTTTTATGCGCCGGATTTGTCAACGGTGGAGTCGTCGGTTTTTCCCAATTTGCCGTTAGCGGAGCCCTCGAAGAGGATCGACTTTTACGCAGGTAATCTATCTAATGTACCCGAAAAATATCAAGGGCGCATCACCGATGTTTTGAGCAAGCACAAACAGCAAACAGAGGTGTTTACCGCGCTGAATACTGCGGGTTTGACGGATTCTGCGGTGGTGTTCGTGCCGGCCAAGATGTCGATCGACCTTCCGATTCACTTGCTGTTCCTGACAGCGCCAGGTGCATCTCCCACGATGTCCCAGCCGCACTGCTTAGTCATAGCTGAGCCTGGAAGCAATGTGACGCTGATTGAGGATTACGCAACAATCGGTAATGTACCAGCGTTTACTAATGCTGTAACGGATGTTGTTGTCGGCGAAAACGCCACTGTGAATCACGTTCGGCTTCAGCGGGAAGGTGGGGAGGTTGTTCATATCGGCAAAAGTGCGATCGAGCAATCTCGCAACAGCCGTTATACTTGTCATGCTATCAGCTTGGGAGGCAAAATATCGCGGCACAATTTAGAAGTATTTCAGCGCGGCGAAGCCACTGAAACAACTTTAAACGGCTTAAGCGTAGCCTTTGGGGAACAGTTGGCGGACACTCACAGTTTAATCGATTTTAATCACCCTCACGGTACAAGTCGCCAATTGCACAAGTGCATTATCGGCAACAAAGCTCGCGCTGTATTTAACGGCAAAGTTTTCGTTCGCAAAGCCGCACAATTGACAGATGCCGGACAGTTGAGCCGGAATTTGTTGCTGTCGCCGAGAGCCCGCGTAGATACCAAACCGCAGTTAGAAATTGTCGCCGACAACGTTAAATGTTCCCACGGTGCAACTGTCAGTCAATTAGAAGATGATGAACTTTTCTACTTGCAAAGTCGCGGTTTGGATTTAGAAAGAAGCCGCTATTTGCTAATTGATGCTTTTGCAGCAGAAATTCTCAATCTGTTGCCAATTGCAGGTGTGGCGAAAATGCTTTCTACCTGCGTGGCTATCCAAGGATAAAAGAATCAGCAACAGCGTCGAAGCCTGTTCCACAAAAATCAATGTTCCTGTGGGCCGTTGCTCCTAGCCCGCCCAGAATCAGCAACAGCGTCGAAGCCTGTTCCACAAAAATAAATATTCTTGTGGGGTGGGCTTCTAGCCCGCCCAGAATCAGCAACAATACTAACTTATGAAATTTATGACACTTATTCAAGAAAAAACACTTGCATCAAAAGTTCGCGGCGACTTCCCAATTTTGAATGAAAAAGTTAACGGTAAACCGCTAGTTTATTTAGACAATGCAGCTACTTCTCAAAAACCCCTAGCTGTGCTCAACGCTTGGCGCGATTACTACGAACAATACAATGCAAACGTGCACCGCGGCGCTCACACTCTCAGCGCCAAAGCGACTGATGCTTACGAAGGTGCTAGAGACAAAGTTGCTGCTTTTATAAATGCGGCGTCGCGGCAAGAAATTGTTTACACTCGCAACGCCACCGAAGCAATTAATTTGGTTGCTTATTCTTGGGGCTTGAGCAATCTGCAAGCCGGAGATGAAATTATCTTGTCGGTGATGGAACACCACAGCAATCTCGTGCCGTGGCAAATGATGGCTCAAAGAACCGGTGCGGTGCTGAAGTTTGTCGAGTTAACGGAAACTAACGAGTTTGATGTGGAACAGTTTAAAACGCTGATTTCCCATAAAACTAAATTGGTGTCAACCGTTCACGTTTCTAATACTTTGGGCTGCATCAGTCCTGTTAAACAAATCTGCGAAATTGCCCACAGTTTCGGCGCGAAAGTTTTAATAGATGCTTGCCAAAGCGTGCCGCACATGATAGTAGATGTGCAAGCAATAGATTGCGATTGGCTGGTTGCTTCCGGTCACAAAATGTGCGCTCCGACTGGCATCGGTTTTCTGTACGGTAAGCTGGACTTGCTGAGAGAAATGCCTCCGTTTTTCGGCGGCGGCGAGATGATTGCTGACGTGTTTCTCGATTATTCCACCTATGCCGATTTGCCGCACAAATTTGAAGCCGGCACGCCTGCAATCGGAGAAGCGATCGCCCTCGGTGCAGCTATCGATTATCTTAGTAACATTGGCATGGATAAGATTCACGCTTGCGAAGCTGAATTGACTGCTTATATGTTCCAACAATTGCGGCAAATTCCAGAGATTAAAATCTACGGGCCACAACCAGATAGCAAGGGCGAAGGTAGAGCAGCTTTGGCGGCATTTACTGCGGGAGAAATTCACCCTCAAGACTTGTCTACCATGTTAGATCAGGAGGGAGTCGCGATTCGTTCCGGGCATCACTGCACGCAAGCTTTGCACCGCTATTTGAACGTTTCATCTACGGCGCGGGCGAGTTTGTATTTTTACAATACTCGCGAGGAGATTGATGTGTTTGTCAAAGCGTTGAAAGAGACGATCGACTTTTTTGGTGGGATTATGGGATAAGTTTGTGGGGTGGGTATTTGCCCACCTTGTTAGAACATTGTTGGCCTTTGCCGAGCGCAATATCTCGTGAAAATAGTTGAGTATTATAGTTTAATAATACAACCACTAAAAAACATGAATCAATATCCTATTATCCTCATGCCCGACCCTGTTATTCAAGCTATGGATGCAGTTCCATTCACATGGAAATTTAGTGAACCAAAACCTTTACCTCCTAGTTATAAGCCCCAACCAATTGATGTACTTTTGTTTTTTTATAAATCTCTTCCATTAATTATTCCTTTTGCAACTATCGGTCTGATTGCCAGTAGAAATATTATCGTTAGTTTCTATATTTCTGTAGGTGGAATTTTGGTTACTGCCTTAAACTTCGGGCAACAACAAATGTATTATTTACGAACACTTAATCAATACAAGCAACAAATGTGCGATTATAAAGATTTGTTGGCAGAATGGCAAAAGCGTGAGATTCAGCATAAACGGCAGATAGCAGAATCCCAAAAACCGGAAAAAATAAAACAGTATCGCTATCAGATAATTAAAGACATTATCATAAAAACCGTCCCTCCTGAAGGTAGAATTGTCAGTACAAAGTGTCAGTGGATTGAAAGTAAATTTTATAAGAACTTACAGCAATTATTTCAAGATAAAATTTATAACAATTTAATTATCCAAAAATCTAACTCCTATCAACCTTACTGTATAGAAGTTTCTTATTTTGATCGACCAACAAATTTACGTATTGATATAACAATTGATAAACCTTATCACGATGAAACCGGTGAGCCTAAAAATTACGAAGTGCTTATCCAAGAAAATCAGCGCCATCAACTATTTTTAGAAAAAGGATGGATAGTCATTAGATTTGCTGAGGAGCAAGTAGTCTGTTGGCCACAAAGCTGTTGTCGGGTAATAGCCGAAGTAATCAATCAAATAATAGGTACACAAATTCCCGATGAATTGACAACTGTAGAAACTTTACGACATATCCAGCAATGGAATGAATTTGAAGCACGACAAATGGCACAGGATCGCTATCGAGATAATTATTTAATCTAGCGATCGCCCTTTCCTCCATCTGCGTTCATCCACGTCAATCCGCCTGCATCTGCGGTTCAAAAAAGCACCCCCTTTTTGATAGTATCTGGGCCTGTGGTAAAATAAAACTAGAGTTTTCTCAGCTCAAGGAGATTTTGAGATGATTGCTACTACTTCAAGTTTAGCCGAACAGAGAACACTGCTAGAAAACATTAGCTGGCAGACCTTTGAAACGTTGCTCAAAGAAATAGGCGATAAGCGAGGTTATCGCATAGCTTACGATGAAGGGAGACTGGAAATTATGGCGCCACTATTTGAACATGAGAACTACAAGAGCAATTTCGGTAATTTCATCCTTGCTTTAGCAGAAGAACTCGACATTGAAATTAAAAGTGCTGGCTCAACTACTCTCAAACTCAAAAATGCCAAAAAAGGCATAGAACCAGATAACTGTTATTATATCCAAAATGAAGCAGCAGTTAGAGGCAGGCAAGAACTAGATTTAGAAACTGCCCCACCGCCCGACTTAGCAATTGAAATAGATATTACCAGCAGTTCAGTTGATAAGTTTGCCATTTACTCCGCACTTCGCGTCCCGGAACTCTGGCTATATAACGGGCGAGTTTTGAAATTTTATCAGTTGGTAGAAACTGAATATATTGAGCGCGACTTTAGTATTGCTTTTCCCTTTGTATCGGTAGCAGAAATGGCTGGGTTTTTCAGTCGCACTCAAACGATAGGAGAAATTGCTTTGCTGAAATCCTTTAGAACTTGGGTTAAAGGGAAAATATAATATTCTCTAGCAAGGTGCGCAGTGCGCACCCTACATAATTAGGTGCTGCGCCCAGGACTATTAAAACTCCCTAATTTCAGGATGGATAAACTGATAACCAGCCGCCTTAATCTTTAGATTCGACACCCTCGCATTATAAGGCCGCACGCTAGGACTTCCATCCCAAGAAGCGGGCGGCAAATTGTGAGCTTCAAAAATGCGATCGAGCAATTCACCACTAGATAGCGACACATCCCCGACTAAATTGTAAATTCCCTGCAATCGATTTTCCAAAGCAAAGGTTAACCCCCCAACAACATCATCGCGATGCACCCAATTAGTAGCATCTTCCCCCCTACCAGGACGAGTGTTCCCAGCCGAACGTCCAAAGATTTTAACTAATTCTCGCCCCGGCCCATAAATTCCTCCCAAACGGAGAATGCAGACGTGAAGATTGGGACTAGATGCTGCTAATAAAATCCGTTCCGTTTCTGCTAGAATTTCACTGTTTGGATTAGCCGGCGCAACGGGTGAATCTTCATTTACCAATTCACCTTGGCGATCGCCATACACAGAATAAGTACCCGTATAAATAACCTGCTTTACTGTCGGTATCTGGTGTAAAACCGATACTAAAGTTGTCGCAGTCTCTAAATAACTCTCCCGATAAGCCTGAGAATTTGGAGCACCTACGCACAGCATAACAGCATCTTGTTCTTGCAATACAGCCGTCATTGCCTCTTTGTCATTTCCTTTGAGCACAGCCACCCGCTGCGCGACACCCTCCAATTCAACTACTCGCGTCGCCGTCGTAGTTGTCGCCGTCACGGTACAATCAGATTTGCCGCGTAAATGTTTGGCTGTCGCAGTACCCACATAGCCGCAGCCGACGATCGCAACTTTCATAAAAAATTCTCCATTGTGTCATCCTCTCTAAAATTATTGCCGGTTTCCGCAGCCCTTGAATGCCAGTGCCGAAATCATTTCGATCTGAGTTTTGTGGTAAAATGCAAAGCGTCGTTATCAATCGGAGTAGCATCATGTCCGAGAGAGATATTTTTGCCACATCCTCAGAAAGCGAACTTTTAGCTTTTTATGGTTCTTTGTTTGCGATCGCAGCCGCCGATGGTTCCGTTGATATTGACGAACTAGATTTGTTGTTTAAAACCATAAATTTAGACAAGTTTTCTGACTCTGCAAAGACTCAAATCCAATCCTACACAGCCACTCCCCCTTCACTCAGCGACTGTTTGCAAACACTCAGCCACTCAGAAGAACCGCTGCGTTTGGGAGTCATGTATTTTTTAATCAACATTGCAGGGGCAAATAAGACGCTGCATCCCGCAGAAAGCGAGGCTATCCAATCCGCAAAAAAACTGCTGGCGGTTTCCGACTTGCAAATCCAAGCCATGCAGGAATTCATCGCAGACATGAAACAAATACGGGAGGGCGCGCCTAATAAAAATCAGGCATCAGCATCTTTCAATTCTGCTGTTTCCCAGCTCAAAAATAAGGGCATCCCTCTCGATTTAATTGACCCAAAAAGAACCACGACTAACCTCAGTGATTCTAATATGAAATACTCCGATGAAAGTTTTTGGGTTAAACTTAAAAATTTTGCTTTAACCGCAGGAATAGAAGTAGTTGAAAAATCTTTGATTCTCTACTATACGGCTCAGAACCCAAACGTGCCTGCTTGGGCAAAAGGAGTTGTAGTTGGAGCTCTGACTTATTTTATATCTCCTGTCGATGCGATTCCAGATATATTAGTCGGCATCGGATTTACCGACGATTTGGGAGTTTTGCTGGCGGCAATAGCTACTGTTTCAGTCTACATTAATGCTGATACTAAAGAACAAGCCCAACACAAAATGAAAGATTGGTTTGGCTAATAATATTATGTCCGGTCGCTGGTATTGTTTCCCTCTGCATCGGCATAATACGATCTGAATAATATAGCACTTTTCAATCGAATAAAAGGCACGACACGGCAGTGCCGTGTCCCTACCCAATATCTGTAATTCACCCAACTGAAAACTTGATTATTGTGGATTTTCAGTCTTTAATCGGCTTGCCATCTCGATTGACAATACGGCTTTCACCGTCCTTAGCCGTGACATTTTCATAAACCCCTTCATCCCGCTTCACGTACTTGCTGAAACCCGAATTTTTATAATCGGTGTCGGATGTCGGCTTCATCAACCTCGGAGCGCTCAGCAGCCGGCGTACCGGAGCATCAGCAGGAGTCTCCCCGGGTTCGCACTTAGCCAACTCGCACAGTTGACCCCAAGTCGAAACTTCCAGGTTCATGCTGTGCGAAACTTCTAACTGCTGGTTGTTTTTGGGACAAAAATAATCGTATACAGGCATACTAAGAATCTCGTTTGCAACTACTAAAATTACTAATTGCACGGTAATTGAGAATATTATAGCTCAACATTACTAAAATTTCCAGCTAAAAAATCAAACTTTACTATTTTTAACGGTTGTTAAAACCTTAAATCAGCTATATTATTAACCCTGTGTGCTAGCTCCCGGATGCGATCGAGACAAAGCCCAAAAGTACCCTGAAATCCTCTGACTCCATCTAACGATCGCACGATCGACGGCTAGCAAATGCCCGCAAGACTTCCGTGAATGCCGTCAAACGATCGATCGTCATTTTCAGACTGTACGCAAATCACAGATTCTAAGTTTCAATTTTATTTATTTACTCACCAGCGAGGATTTACCGATGAGCGATTTCAAAGTTACGCCAGAAGTAGAGCTGAACACAGCTCAAATGTTGGAGCGATACCAACTGCCAGATGAGACAAATCTGCGACGTTGGGCAAAACTGCACGGCATCAACAGCACTCGCGGTTTCTTCTATCCCAGCGAAGTAGATTTGATGGATCACGCTCACCACCATATTTACAATTTGGGAATGAGCATTGCTGACTACCAAAGTCTTTTAGACCGGCGCCGCACCAATTCCCAGACATCAGGCGACCAAAATAAAACAGTAGCAAGTCAAGTTGCTGACGAAGCATACGATGCCATAGAAACCCTGACCGAGCAGTATGCTGAAGCTATTGATTTAATGGGAGAACGTATAGCAGACCATTTCATAGATGAACTCGATTTATCTGTGATGCGGCACCTTTCTAAAAAAGTGCAAGACCGCCGCACTCTCAACTGTCAAACTAAAAAGCCTAACCGTTTTCTCCAAGTGATTAAAGCCGTGTTGCAACCGAGCAGCGAAAATACGCTTCTGGTTCCCAAAAAAGAGGATGACTCTAGTTTAGAATTAGAACAGCATCATCGGCTCGGCTAGTCGCCGATTTTTTTGAAAGACTAAGAGACTTTTTGTTCAATTTACTGGTCAAATTTACTGAAAAGCAGACCCGAACCCTCCCCTTGTCAAGGGGAGGGAGCAAGAGTCACATTTTTTATATTATGAAGTGGAATAGAAGAAAATAAATTGAGGTTTCCCAGAAGTCTAAATGACTTTTCAACTGATGTGGGGTGTCGCGACTGAACCCAACCTAATATAACTAGGGACAGATTGCGCGATCGCCCAAATTAGAGATAATATCTGCTGAATTGAACCTGTCAACCTCGCCCAAGGTAAAGAAATGATTAAATCCTGGATGGTAATTGGAGGCGTCGCCTTTGTAGTAGCTTTAGCCGCTAACATAATCGCGCCCAGCGACATCCAATGGTTCAACCGCTTGCAGCGTCCGAGATGGCTAGTATTTGAAAAAGTAATTCCCCTAATTTGGACAGTAATTTTTATTTGTGCCGCTTGGTCAGCAGTGATTGTTTGGGAAAAAGAACCCGGAACTCAGGAGACTTGGCTGAGAATGGGTTTGTACCTGCTTTTAGAAATAGTGACTATTTCTTACACGCCCGTTATGTGCAAATTGCGTAGCCTAAAAGTCGGCACAATAATCGGCGGAACGGGCGCTATTTTAAGCGTAATACTAGCTTTAATTGTTTTGCAAGTTTCGGAGCCCGCAGCCCTGTTATTGCTGCCTTACATACTTTGGAGTCCGATCGGCACTTACACCACTTGGGCAATGATGCACCTGAATCCGGCGGATGTTTAGGCTCTGGAATTAGTCATTTTAATGGGATTGCAAGCATCGGGAAAAAGCACATTTTTCCGCGACTATTTAGCTGCCACGCACGTTTTGGTCAGCAAAGATTTAATGCGAAGCAATAGAAATAAATCGCGCCGACAAATTCAATTAATTGAAAATGCACTGCAAGCAGGTCATTCAGTCGCAGTTGACAACACCAATCCCGAAGTTCTCGATCGCAAGTCGCTGATTGATATCGGTCGCACCTATAATGCCCAAATCATCGGTTACTACTTTGAATCAATAGTCAGCGACTGTTTAGCTCGAAATCACAAGCGATCGGGCAAATCTCAAGTTCCAGACATAGCAATTTATGCTACTCTAAAAAAAATGGTGTTGCCCAGTTACGCCGAAGGGTTTGAACGGCTGTTTTCCGCCCGCATAGCAGAAAACTTTACCTTTGAAGTAAAAACCTGGCCCGCAGAGGAAGTTATTCATGGACAATCAGACATTTGAAAAAAAAATGCGCGAGCTTGAATATTTTCACAGCCTGCGTTTATTGCCGGGAACTCACACAGTAATTCGCGCCGACGGTCGCAGTTTTTCCAAATTTACTTCCTCAAGTTTTGATAAGCCTTTCGACTTAAAATTCCACGAATTAATGGTGGAAACTGCCAAAGCACTCCTGTCAGAACTAGACGGCATTTACGCTTATACCGAAAGTGACGAAATCTCAGTTTTGTTTCCTCCAGATTGGGATTTATTTGACCGCAGCTTAGAAAAAATTGTCTCTATTTCTGCCAGTATTGCCAGTGCAACTTTCACTCGCGCCGCCCAAACAGCAGTCAATTTTGACAGCCGCATTTGTTCCGCAGCCAACAAATCGCAAGTAATAGATTATTTTCTATGGCGCCAAGCAGATGCAGCGCGCTGCGCTTTGAATGGCTGGAGTTATTGGATGCTGCGAAAAAATGGCGAAACGGGTGAAAATGCAGCAGTTATATTAGAGAAACAATCAGTGGCTTTCAAAAATGAATTGCTGTTTCAAAACGGAATTAACTTTAACGAACTGCCGGCTTGGCAGCGCCGGGGAACGGGATTGTATTGGGAAAAATACGATAAACCAGGTTATAACCCGATCGAACGCAAAGAAATTGTGGCAGTGCGGCGGCGACTCAAAGTCGATGAAGAGCTGCCCGTGAAAGAGGAATACAAAGAATTTATTTACCAATTTTTAAATGTTGGCGATTAACTATTAAGGATATCTTGTCAAATCCAGTGGCAATTGATGAATTCTTAGCCGGTTTTAACCGAATGCAAGCTGTGAGACTGGGGTTTAAACCCCCCGCCCAATGTTGAGCAAGCGAGTTAGCCTATTTTCGGTAGTATCTAGCTGCAACGCAGGTTTTAGCCAGCAAAGACTTGATGCGAAATAATTGTACAGTTGCACAACTGGAAGCTTATGATATCGGTAGCCCAAGCTGCATGAACCAAGTCTGCTTGTCTATGTAACCGCGTTGAAAATGGATTTTGCCATCAACAACATGAAAGAAGCCACAGCCTTCCAGCGTAAAACTTTTGCCAGTTGGTAGGTTGCCACCAAACTCACCTAGAAATGTGCCGCCACCAGTCCACTCGACGATCGCCCACTCGCCATCCTCAAACAAATTCTCAACGTGCGTGTAATTGTCTGGAAAGGCTTGGAAGAAGGTAACAAAACTCTCAAGCAATGCCTCACGCCCGTTTAGAGGATCGCCAAAGGCAACTTGATGGTTCTCTGCATCGTCGTGATAAAGCTCGATCAGGGCGTGAGGGTCACGAGCGTTATAAGCAGAAACCCAGTCTTGGATCGCTTGCTTGGGCGTTTTCATTTTTGGTTCCCTGATACAGATAACTAAAGATATTATTTAGCAGCTTCTCACCCTCAAATTTACCGACTCGGAGGGCTGCTCGGAGGCTCGGTTTCCGGGGGATCGGGAGGGGGAGATTCAGCATCCGGAGGATTCAGCGACTCCTCCCAAACTTCGATTTGCGATCGAGCTTGCTCAAAAGCCCGAGTGCCCGAGGGAATTTTCTTCAAAGTCGCGATCGCCCCAGCCAGATCCGACGACGACTGTTCCACACCAAGCGCCAAAATCCGCTGGCTCCACTCATCAATCGCCTCACTCGCCTGCCACCGGAGCGAACTCGACTCGGGCACCTCAAGGGCCAGCGCAATAGCCGTTTGCAGAGCCTCCGCAGTCCCCCCTCGGGCGGCCTGACGGGCGTTCTGCAAACCTTGCTCGCCCTGAAATTGAGCCTCCCAAGTCCGAATGTTCGATCGAGCTTCCTCATAAAGCACCCGTCCCGATCGAATCCGGCGGGCCATCTCAATTGCCCCCGCCAAATTGCCGCCCGCAGCTAGCTGCTGAGCTCTATCCAAAAACGGCTGGTCAACAAGCCGCTGTCTCCTCTCGATCCAAGCTTGAATTTTGGTTTGAGCTTCCACGTAAAGGGCCCTACCTCTAGCGATCCGAGAAGCTTGAGCAACGGCCGCTTCCAGAGCATTCGGATCGCCCGTACTCGCCAAATCGTTCGCCCTTTGCAAATACGGACTGTCTTCCAGCAGCTCGATTTGACGGCTCAAGCTGCTAATTTGACTGCGAGCTTCCTCAGAGCGGGGATTTGATTGCGGGACTGTTTGCAATTGCGCGATCGCAGCCCTCAAATCCTTGACCCCTCCCGGCGCCGCCAGCCTGCTTGCCAAATCCAAAACTTTCACATCAGCCATTTCTTGCTGCCAGCGGCCGACTAAATCTTGAGCTTGTTTGTGCAAAGGGCGGCCCGAATTCAAATTTTGAGCAATCTCGATCGCCTTTGAGAAACCCTCAACAGAGCCAGTTGAAGCCTGAGCAGTAGCATTCGCCAACTGGTTAAAATCCTCAACTTGTCCCCTTAAATTTGCAGCGTCGGGAATCTTGCTAGCGATCGCGGTCGCCTGCTGCCAATCGCCTGCCTGCAAGCGTTTTTGGGCGATCTCCATAATTTTCTTGCTAAATTCCGCGATCGCCTTATTGGCAGCTTGATACAAATAACTGTTTTGACCAATTCCCTGAGCCAGCTTAATCGCCATCACCAGATTGTCGAGACCTCCCTCCGAGGCTGTATTCCGGGCTTTTACCAACTTATTGCCCTCAGCCCGAGTCGTCTGAATTAGCTTAGTCAATTCCTCGTACTTAGCTGATTCCCAGAAAGTATTTCCCAAATCCAAAAGCAGAGTAGCTTGGCGGAAAGCCAGCGCCCACTCTTCCTTACGCAAGTGGTCTTGGGCCGTGCGGTAAATTTTCTCTGCATCGCTCCATATCGACTGCCACTTTTCAATCTGCTTTTCCACCGTCGGGTAAGCGGGAACGTCTTTAGGAACCTTGCGAGCGATCGCAATCGCCTCCTCCAGCTTTCCTTCTTGGAAACTAACATTTCCCAACCTGACAATATCCTCTGACCACCGATCGATTTGACCGTTAATTCTCGGCCGCAGCGGATGGTCTTGTGGCAAAGCATTCACTAATTCGATCGCTAACAGCAAATCATCCGCCGTCCGCTTGCTTGCTGCTTCTTGAGCGCAAAAAAAGCGATCGTTAGCAGAAGCCGTCGGCCAAAAAATCTTTGAGCAATTCGACTGCGAGGTCAGGTTGAGCAAAGACGCAAGTGCCACAAACCCCATACCCACCGACACGATCGAACTCACAGCCAGCCAAAACTGCCACTTATTCGACCACCTCCGCCACAACTGATTGGGTTCCCCCAGCGGCTGCGAGTTTTCCCCAGACAAATTCGGCGGTAGTTCCAAATGCCCTCCCGGCAGTTTTCCCGAAGTAACCAACTCTCGGAGCTCTTTAAGTCGTTCAGCCCGGTTTTTCCTTGCTGGTACCCGCACCAGCGACGAAGAATCCTTTGTTGACTCCAAGGATTCTGATGCAGACCAACGGCCTGGTGTTTTGCGCTCTTGACTCATATCCTCACCACAAACAACAACCAGCCTGTCTTAATTATTTCAAAACAGCGATCGCTGCTATTGACTGCTCTATAGAATGTATTCATCACTTTTCAATACTCCTGCAGGCGAAAGACTACAAGAGGCGATCGCCAAACCGCAAAAATCAAAATTTTGTGATTAGGTAATTGATAAGGGGTAATTGGCAATTGGTCAAGGCCTTTATCCCTAACTCGCACTCATGATTGCCAATTACCAATTATTATCTCAAGAACCGGAGTTCGATCGCAAATCGCCAATCAGTTCCGCAAGCTGATCGCTGCTAGCCTGGTAAACCTCGTTGCAGAAATGGCACGTAGCCTCAGCCCCGCCATCTTTTTCAATCATGTCTTGCAGTTCCGCTTCGCCCAACATTTTCAAAGCTCCCAAAACTCGATCGAACGAACAGCCGCAGTGAAAGCGCACCATCTGAGTTTCCGGGAAAATTTCCAGGCCCATATCTCCCAGTAAATCTTCGAGAATCTCGTGCAGCGTTTTGCCCGATCGCAGCAGCGGCGTAAAACCCGACAGTGCAGCTACTCTAGATTCTAGAGTTTGCACCAGTTTTTCGTCCGTTGCCGCCTTCGGCAGAACCTGCAACAGCACGCCCCCAGACGCTTGCACCCCGCTGGCCCCCACAAACACCCCCAAAACCAGAGCCGAAGGTGTCTGCTCCGATGTTGCCAAATAGTGACTCAGATCGTCGCCAATTTCGCCGGAAACCAATTCTACCGTACTTGAGTAAGGGAAGCCGTATCCAACGTCCCGCACCACGTACAAATAACCGTTGCCTATTGCCCCGCCGACATCGAGTTTGCCTTGAGCATTCGGCGGCAATTCCACTCCGGGATTGTCCACATAACCTCGAACCGTTCCATCCAGTCCCGCATCAATCAGAAGTCCGCCCAGGGGCCCATCTCCTTTGATGCGAATGTTGACTCTCGATTCGGGGCGTTTCATGCTGGAGGCGAGTAGCAGCCCCGCCGACATCGTGCGGCCGAGGGCGGCTGTAGCCACATAGGAGAGCTTGTGCCGCCGTCTTGCTTCTTCGGTGAGGCGGGTGGAAATGACGCCCACAGCGCGAATTCCGCCCTCTGCGGCTGTAGCGCGAATTAATTGATCGGCCATGAAAAACCTTACTTTGTCTTTTGATACCTTCTTGAACTATTTTAGAAGTTCTTGAAAATTGTGGCAGCAGATAGCAGCAGTTGACTCGGCGGGCCTGGAAGTGCGATCGAACTTGACAACTTCGCTGTTTTTTGTCTTAAATCCTGATTGACAGACTATTTATTAACACAATTCTCCTAACAAATAACAAATAACAAATAACAAATAACAAATTTTTATCTTTTCCCTAACCGAACGATTACCCAGCCTTTACCTTGGTGGGCTAGAGTCAGAGCCGTAGGTCTCAGACAACTATTTTTTAGCTGGAAATAACAGATATGCTGCCAACTTCCAAAGCACTTTTAGCAGAACTCCAGCATGACACCGGAGCGACTCGGAACTTGCATTTTTATGCAAAAGGGGAAACTATTCCTCTGATGTCGCAAGGTATTTGGCGAGTTTGTCAAGGTTTAGTCCAACTGAGTACCCTTTATCCAACCGGGGAAGAAGGACTTTTGGGCTGGGTGGGGCCTTCGATGTGCTTCGGTTTGTGGTTGACAAGCTTGCAGACTTACCGAGCTACGGCGACATCAGATATTTATTTGATGTGGTATTCTATGGTGGAAATCGAAGCTTCTCCTCAATTGGCTCACGAGTTGTTGCCTCAAATGGTACGGCGGCTGCGGCAAATGGAAGCAATTTTAGCGATCGCCGGACAGCGGCGAGTAGATGACCGTTTGTATCAGCTACTGCTATTATTGCAACAGGAATTCGGTCAGCCTGTGGTTGAAGGCACTCGCTTGAATATCCGCTTGACACATCAAGATATTGCTAATGCGATTTGCACGACGCGGGTAACAGTAACTCGAATGCTGGGAAAATTGCAGCAGCAAGGGTTAATCAGTCGAGATGGCGATCGGCATTTAATTCTTAATAAAGGTGTTTTTGCGTCCACATCGGATTTGTTTGGCTGCAACCCTCAAGCAGTGTAGCAAGCGCAGAAAAAAATCTTATTCTGCTTCGCCAATCAGCGTAAACGCCGCCCAATCTTGCGGAGTTGGGTGCATCTTCATTGTCATCAGCATCGCTTGCCGCAAAGCTTGAGCTTTATTCGGGTTTTTCTGTAACTGGCGATAGAATTCTGCCATTAATTCCGCTGTCGGATCGTCGGGCACAAACCACAAAGAAACGATAATACTGGGAACTCCAGCACTAATTAAAGCACGAGATAACCCAACCACGCCATCGCCTGTCAGTTTTCCCCTGCCAGTATTGCAAGCACTTAATACCACTAATTCAGCATTTAATTTTAAATCCAATATTTCGCTCGAAGTCAACAATCCGTCATCATTTCCTGATGGAGCCAGGGCGATCGCTCCCGGTAAATCTCGCGTCTTCACTTCGTTGAGTAATCCGTGAGTTGCCAGATGAATAATCCGGGATTTTAGCATCTGTTGAGTAATCGATGCTTTAGTGGCTTGAGAGCCTGTAATCGGTTTAGTATTCAGAAGTTGGGCAATTGTAATTGCTTCCCGTTCGCTGCCCGGTAAAGGAGCTAATTGGCGCGGCGGGGTGCCAATTTTGGGCATAATTGGATTGCCTACAACTAAGTTATTCAGGAGAGAAAGTTGTCGGACTTTTTGCCGTGATTGGTGGGTTAACTGCAAAACTCGAATGGCGGGAGCGGTGAGGATAGTATGTTTTTCAATCAAATATTGACCTGTCGGATCTTGTAAGGCGACAAAGGGAACTAAAAACAGGGATTGATGGGGAATGAAGATGACAGGAGCATTCGGGTCAGTAGGTAAAAGATCGGCAATGGGTTGAATCAGTAGTTGATAACTTTGCTGTAATTTGGGGTAGATTATGCGAGAATTAGCAGGGGTAGAAGCAGGGCGATTAGCCGCTTGTCGATTGGCAGTGTCCCCCGCCGATACACCCAGAGCCTCGCGAGTGCCGCGAATCATCTCAGCTAAGGCTGTATCTTGCTCGTTTAATCCTCTCGTCCCGAGAGCAGCAGATACTCTTGTCTGTTCGCTGGCTTCGGGTAGATTGATGTTAAGAGATTTGAGGTCAACTGAGCGAAAGGTAATTTCACCAGTCGGCTTAATTACCCAAATATAGATGGATTCATTCCCAATAGTTGAATACTCGACGAGAGTAGCGTTTTGCTCTTTAGCGATTTGTTGAATTTGCTGGATATTGAGCGGATTGATAGGAATTCGGAAATAGGCAGATGGGGCGAGACGAGATGCCAATAACTGGACAAAAGCTCTGGCTCTACCCCGCTCGGCAATTTCTAACGCTTCCTGAGTTTTTTTCTGGGCAATGAGGACTTTTTGTAAGTTGACATAGGAGTTAGCTTGCTCGTCAAACATTGCCACTTGTGAGGCATCGCCTGACCCGGGTGAGTAAGATTCTGAAACTTTGATGCTATCTAGTAGGGTTTGCTCGGCTCCTGTAAGATTGCCAGATGTATAGAGAGCCCATCCTAGATTACTCAATGCTGCTCCCTCATAGAAAGCCAACATCGTATCATTCCAAGCTTGTCCCTCATTTTTAATTTCTCGCGTGTTTGCCAAAAGCTGGTGAGCATACTCAATCACTTTGGCGTAGTCGCCGAGGTTACGGTAAGCATCTCCCAGATTACCCAAAGCCGATCGCTCTATTCGGCGGTTTTTAATTTCGCGGGCTATCACCAACGACTGCTGAGCGTACTCAACTGCTTTGGCGTAGTCGCCAAGCTTTACGTAAGCAATTCCCAAATTTCCCAAAGCTACTGCCTCACTTCGGCGGTTTTTAATTTCGCGGACGATCGGCAACAACTCCTGAGCGTACTCAATGACTTTGGCGTAGTCGCGGAGGTATATGTAAGCTTCTCCCAAAACTATCAAAGCTCCTCCTTCAATTTGGCGATCTTTAATTTCTCGCGCCATCACCAAGCCTTGCTGAGCGTACTCAACCGCTTTGGCGGAGTCCTGGAGAATCATATAAAACCTTACCAAACTTCCTAAAGCTTCTACCTCACTCTGGCGGTCTTTAGTTTCGCGGGCGATCGCCAACTGCTGCTGAGCGGACTCAATATCTTTGGCGTAGTGGTTGTCGATAGAACCGTAAGCACGGCTCAAATTTCTGTTAGCTTCTACCTCACTTCGGCTGTCATTAATTTCTCGTGCGATCGCCCGCTGCTGCTGAGCGTACTCAAGGGCTTTGGGGTAGTTGCCTAGAGAATAATAAACTTGTCCCAAAATTCCCAGAGCTCTTCCCTCACTTTGGCGGTCTTTAATTTCTCGTGCCATCACCAAGCCCTGCTGAGCGTACTCAAGGGCTTTGGCGTGGTCGCCGAGGTTTATGTAAGCATCTCCCAGATTTCTTAGAGCTATCCCTTCGTTTTGGCGGTCATTAATTTCTTGTGCGATCGTCAACAACTGCTGAGCGTACTCAATAACTTTGGCGTAGTCGCCGAGGTTTCGGTAAACAAGTCCCAAATTTCCCAAAGCCACTGCTTCACCTTGAGGGTCTTTAATTTCCCGTGCGATCGCCAACTGCTGCTGAGCGTACTCAATCGCTTTAGCGTAGTCGCCGAGGTCACTGTAAGCAAGTCCCAGAATTCCCAGAGCTTTCCCCTCGCTTTGGCGGTCATTAATTTCCCGTGCGATCGCCAACTGCTGTTGAGCGGACTTAATTTCTTCAGCGTAGCGGTCGAGGTTGTAGATGGTATCGTAAGCACTTCTCAAATTTCTGTCAGCTTCTACCTCACTTCGGCTGTCATTAATTTCTCGTGCGATCGCCAACTGCTGCTGAGCGTACTCAAGGGCTTTGGCGTAGTTGCCTAGATAATAGTAAGCTTCTTTCAAAATTCCCAAAGCTACTCCCTCACTTCGGCGGTCTTTAATTTCTCGTGCGATCGCCAACTGCTGCTGAGCGTACTCAATCGCTTTAGCGTAGTCGCCGAGGTGACTGTAAGCACGTCCCAGACTTTCGAGAGCCCACCCTTCAGCTTGGCGGTTTTTAATTTCCCTATAAATTATTAGTGCCTGTTGCCAAGACTGTAATCCAGCTTGAAATTGACCACTCTGATACTGCTGATGCCCTTGGTCGGACAGTCGGTCTGCTTCGGCTTTCCGCTGAGCTTGGGTTTGAGCTAAGGCCTGAGAATTGATGATTTTAAATTGAGAGTTAGGGATAAACCGAAACTCACCTACAGTCAGCGCCGCTAAGATTGAGATCAGTCCCGACAATCCAATTTTTTGCAGTTTCATAACTTTTGAGAGGCCTCTGGTTTGAATATCCGCTTGACACATCAAGATATTGCTAATGCGATTTGCACGACGCAGTTCTGTTGACTGTTGACTGTTGACTGTTGACTGTTGACGGCAAGATAGCGACCTCTAACTGGAAGGAAGAGGATTGGACTAATAAATAGTCTTCTTTTAATTTCTCCCGATCGGGCTTGGGGCTTTAAACCAATTCTTTCTGGTAACAGTAACGCGAATGCTGGGAAAATTGCAGCAGCAAGGGTTAATCGTTCGAGCTCGCCATCTCGGCATTTAATTCTTAACAATGGTGTTTTTGCGTCCGCCTCCGATTTGTTTGGCTGCAACCCTCCAGCAGTATAGCAAGCGACAGCCATTTGCATCTACATAATGCTGTCTAATATTAAAGCCAAAATCGAATTGCATCAGAATTGTCTGTCTTGATTTTCCTCCCCCTATCTATCTACAGCAACACATTTGTAGCCGGAAAAGATATAATTAAGCGCTGCATCTATTTAGGGAAAAACTCAATGGCTAACTCAACTCCAGAAACACCGCAACCAGACAAAAAAGAATTAGCTAACATCACAGCTAAACCTCAAGAACAACAAGAAGAACCGCCAAATAAGGGTGACGGGCGGAAATAGTCGATCGTTAGTTTTTATTTGCTATTACTCGTTACCAGGCTCTGCCTGGTAACGCAGATCCACAGGCTCCGCCTCCAATTTGTCCCAGCAAGAATCGAGGCTATTCTTCTGGGTATTGGTTCCCAGGCAGATCCTGGGAACCAGTTAATCGGGTGTGTTTACTATTGACAAATTATTCGGTTTGTGAAGTGCCGTTGTTCGATCGCAACTTCGGCTTTCCAGACTTTCCACGTAGGCCGTCCAAAGAAACCACATCAGCCTCAGAACTCTCCCTAGCCACCCGAATTAGCAACCCCGACAACAACAAACTCGCCAACATCGAAGAACCCCCGTAACTAAAAAACGGCAGCGGCAAACCCGTAGTCGGCAAAACCCCCGTCGCCACCCCAATATTCAGCAGCGACTGTCCCACCATCACCACCATCACCCCAATCGCCACCAACTGAGACTCAATATTCCGGGCCCGCGTCGCCACCCTCAAAGCCACCGTAGTGTAAGCCGCCAACATCAGCAACAGTGAGAAACCTCCCACCAAACCAAACTCCTCAGCAAACACAGCAAAAATAAAATCGCTGTACTGAATCGGCAGATAAAATAATTTTTGCTGCGACATCCCCAAACCCACACCCCAAATGCCCCCAGAACCCACAGCCAGCAGACTTTGAATCAACTGATAGCCGTCTTGCATCGGATCTGCCCAAGGATTGAGAAAAGACATAATCCGGCGGCGCTGATATTCCCTAAAACTAATACTTAAAACTGCTAAAAGCATTCCCCCCATAGCCGTTGCGCCCAACTGCAAGTAAGGCAAGCCCGCCGCCAAAGCCACTAACCACAAAGTCATCCCGCACAAAGCCGTGGTGCTTAAATTCGGCTGCAACAAAATTCCCAACAGCATTGCGCCGAAAATTCCCAGCCAAGTAAAGCGAACTTTATTGGTCAACCGGGGCCAGTTGCCGAAAATGCGGGCGCTTTGGAGAACGAAAAACGGCTTGATCAACTCAGAAGGTTGAATAATCGGAACCGGGCCCAGAGATATCCAGCGAGTCGCCCCGTTGATGGTGGTTCCCACTCCCGGAACTAAGGTCAACCAGAGCAATCCCAGCAGCAACAAAATTCCCCACTGAGCTGTTTTCAGCAGGTAACGCAGGGGGGAGTATACCATCAAGTTAAAACCTGCAAGCCCGATCGCCACTGCGATTAGCTGTCGTTTAAAATAATAAAGGCCGTCTCCAAATTCATAATTTGCGATCGGATAGGAAGCCGAAAACAATGCTGTCAGCCCGACAAACAGCCACAGAAAAGTCAGCCACCTCAGCCACCGGGCCTCAGCGGCCCATTGAGACGCGCTGGGGTCAAAAAATGGAATCAAGCGTCGAATGTCATTAGCCATAGGATTTTAGAATGATCTCAATAAACTCTAACAAACATGGCTAAAGTACCAGATTGGTTAATTTACGCATTAATCTGCTCGCTCTTATATGGTTTGTGGGGATTTTTTGGCAATTTAGCGACTAAATATATTGACTACAAAACTGCTTTTGTTTATGAAGCTATTGGCGCTATTTTAACTACTTTATTTATTATTTTCCACACTAATAATTTTAGTTTTGAGGGAGATGTTAGGGGAATTTTGTTTGCGATTTTAGTTGGCGTTTGTGGCACGGTGGCATCATTAGTATTTTTTATAGCCCTTGGCAAAGGTGAAGTTGCCAATGTAGTGAGTGTTACGTCTATCTACCCGCTGATTACTATATTATTATCATCTTTATTATTGAAAGAGGCTATTGCATTACCACAAATGCTTGCTGTTTTGTTAGCGATAATCGCAGTTATACTTTCTGCTTATTAAAATATTTATCAATGATTAAATTAACAACGCTGGACGTTCTTTCTTCTGCTATAACAACAAAAAAGAGGTCATAGCGACCTCTTACCCCTCTACTAATCCAGCTTCGGCTCTTAAAGCAGGCCCGTATTAGCTCCGGGCTTACCGGTAGCCAGTTGCACTTTAATAATTCTGCCGCCCATTTTCATAATTCTTTGCTGTTCCCGGAACCAGTTGTCGTAAGGAACGAGCTTAGTAAAATAGGTATTTTGCAATTCGCGCTGAGTGCGGATGCGAGTTTGACTGGGGACGCAAGCAGTCACCTTAAACATTCTCATGGGAAACTAACTCCTGAGTAGGTTTACAGATTATTAGATGGATTTTTTAAAGATTGAAGGCAGGGAGTTAGGAGTCAAAACTAGCTCGTTAAAACTCGTCGGGCTTTCTCGACAAGCCTTTGACGGTCTAGCAATCACTCTCAACTTCCCTGACCTCTTTTCAAAGCCAAAGGTAACAAGTCCAAAGTTAAAAGTTAAAAGAGGCAAGAAATAAGTGTTATTTCTTCTTCTTTCTTCCTTCTTTCTTCTTCCTTCTTCCTGAGTCTTAGCTCAAGCCAGAGCAGATGTAGTCGAAATAGACGCCCATTTCTTTACCAGCGTCAGAACCGACCAAACCAGCGGTGACTTCTTTCATTGCTTGGATTGCTTGTACGGTAGAACCGATGGGCACGCCCAAGGAGTTGTAGGTTTCTTTCAAACCGTTGAGCACGCGCTCATCGAGGATGGAAGGGTCGCCAGCTAGCATGGCGTAGGTGGCATAGCGCAGGTAGTAGTCCAAGTCGCGGATGCAAGCTGCATAACGACGAGTGGTGTACATATTGCCGCCGGGACGAGTTACGTCAGAGTACAACAGAGACTTAGCAACTGCTTCTTTGACGATTGTGGCTGCATTGGCGCTGATGGCTGTAGCGGCGCGGACGCGCAGTTCGCCAGAAGCAAAGTAGTTCTTGAGCTTGTCTAGAGCGCTGATGTCGAGGTACTTACCTTGAACGTCAGAGGAATTGATAACGGCGGTAATTGCGTCTTGCATGGTTGTCTTGTTTCCTTGAAAGTGGCTGAGTCAGTCCAATTTTGGAGCTAGAATTTGGAATTTGGGATTTGGGATTTGAGATTTTTAACTGGCTGGTTATTTGCAAAAGCTTTTAACTTGTTGCCGGCAACCCCCACTTTTTCAATCTAAAATCGAAAACCTAAAATCGAAATTCCTTACTGCATCGCACCGATAACGTAGTCGAAGTAAGAGGAAGCTTCGGAAGCATCTTCTCCAGACAGCAGCGAACTTGCTGCATTTTTCATAGCGCGAACGCCTTCGGCGACGGCTTCAATCGGGGTGCCGAGAGATTTGTACATTTCGCGGACGCCGACAATACCGATTTCTTCGATCGGAGTAATGTCGCCAGCTACGATTCCGTAGGTAATCAAACGCAGGTAGTAGTCCATGTCGCGCAAGCAAGTTGCGGTCATTTCTTCGCCGTAAGCGTTGCCGCCGGGAGAAACAATATCAGGGCGCTTTTGGAAAAGTTGGTCGCCTGCTTGCTTGACGATGCGTTCGCGAGATTCGCTCAAAATTTGGGCGATGCGGACGCGGCGTTCACCAGAGGTGACAAAGCTCTTGATCCGATCTAATTCACCTGGGCTCAAGTAGCGAGCTTCGGCGTCTGCGTTGACGATTGATTTGGTGACGATACTCATCTTGTGTGTACCCGCTGGATATTTTGCTATATGAACTGCTCTGCGCTGAGCTAGCGAAGGCGGGCACTTGCGTCCCGTATCTTTCCTGCTCAGGCAGGAGCTTTGACGGGGAAGGCTGGACTTTCCACAGTCAGCAACTGTTGAAGTTGTTGGCGGGTGACTGCCTTCGGTGCTTAACGGCGCTGGTTCTTCACGCCGGTGCGGTTGTGAGTGCTCGCACTAAGCCTGTCGCTTACAATACCACAAATGACTGATGCGATCTTTAATTTACGATCGAGATTGCAGCAGGCCACTTAGTGGCGATCGAGTGACTGTCCGGCAGTTAGTAAGGATATTGCTTCTCTGACACAACTACCTCTCGCAAGTATTTTGAGGCATTATGTTCACATTCTGAGTGTTACTGTAATAGTTTGTAACATTCCTTTTCATATTTGGGCCCTCGCTTGGGTCTTCTAAGTTAAAATTTCACCGATTTAAAAGTCGCTATAATTATCTGGCAGCAAGGGTTCCAGGCGCTCGATGCCTCGCGAGGGATGGGTGGCGGGCGACGGCGCGAGGCTCCCAGGCTTGGCCCTGAGAGGAAGAGAAGGGAGACAGGCAGGAGACAGGGGGGAGATGTGCGATCGTCTCACATCTTGCACTAATTCTCAATAAGTCTTGGACGGGCGGGCTAGAAGAGCAACGGCCCACAAGAAAACTCACTCTTTCTTTGTGCAACAGGCCGTCGGGCCTGTTCTCGATCGTGGTGCAAGATATCAGAATCATCGGAAATCTTAACTTTCGAGCTTGTAGCTAGATTTGACACTCACTTTTAATCTGGTGTGCCGTGAAAAGAAATCTATCAGCCCTTAAAAAAGCTTTGCAGTTTGGGATTAGCGGTGCTGTCGGCGGTTTCGCCGGCAATCTCATCACCGAACCTTTCATGCAGGGGATCACTGGTTCGGAATCTTTTTTTGAGAGTGTATTGTCTACAACTCGCTGGTTTGGATTGGTAGGCGGTGGGATTGCTACTGCTATTATGTTCGGCTATTATTACTATGTAAAAGGCAAGCCTCAAATAAAACAAGCTTTAAAAAATGGTGGATTGTTTGGTTTAATAGCAGGAGCGATTGCTGGGGCGATCGCCGAAGGCATTTACAGCGGGATTGGCGATGGCAACAACGAATTATTGCGAGTAATTTGCTGGGGAATAGCTGGCAGTTTGTTAGGACTGGGACTTGCACAGCGGATTCCTAATTTGGGAGCGCTTCGCGGCACGGGAGGCGGCGGTGTTGGGGGTGTGTTGGGCGGCTGTTTGTTTATTCTGTTTGCTTACAATTTATCCGGTACTGCGGGCCGTTTAGCTGGCTGTGCTGCGATCGGTTTTTGGATTGGAATCATGTTGGTTGTAGCCGAAACTTTGTTCAACAAAGCTTGGCTGGTAATTAGTTACGATACCGGAGCAAATCGCACTCTCACTCTGGGTTCGGAACCGGTAACTTTTGGCAGCGATGAAAATTTGTCTATTATCTGTATTCCTAATGTTTCGCCTTTGGCAATGCGGTTTCAATTGGAAGCGGGTCAAATTGTGTGCGAGAATGTTGATAGCGGGGCGGTGAGTTATTTGCGATCGGGCGACCAAAAGAAAATCGGCAACTGTACAATTACAGTAGGAAACTCTGACTTGCCAGCCCCAACACCAACAAATATTCCGCCTACCTTTATATCAGCTCAGCCTGCAGTAAATTCTTTTACCAGCAGCCAATTTTCTCTGAAATTAGGCAGTCGAGTGATTCCTCTGAGTGCGGGAACTCAACTATTCACCTCTGACATACCGAGTTTAACAGCCGCAGCATCTAACGGTGTTGTCGCTATAGTCAATTCTCGATCGAGAAACGAGCTTTCGTTAGGATTGATAAATTTGTGCGATCGCGCTTGGTGGGCTACAGACATTCAAGGCGATATAAAAATGGTAGAACCTGAAAGTACCCTGACTTTGGCATTGGGAACTCAAATCGAATTCGGTGAAATTGACGGCGAAATTGTGTAAGTAAGAGAGTAGAAACTGAGATATTGCACCATTGTCAATAAGTCTTTCATGGGCGGGATATTCGGCCCACCCCACAAGAACATTTACTCTTTGTGGAACGGGCATCTTGCCCGTTGTTAACAGGATCTCCGGCCCACCCAGAAGAAAATTTAGTCTGTGTGGAACGGGCATCTTGCCCGTTCTTAACAATAATTCAAGCAGAACTTCCACTAACTCCAGTAATGACCGCCGCACCAATCAAATGAGCTAAACGCAAAGCTTCAGGAACTTTCCCAGTGTCTGTCAAACGCTGGAGTACCAGTGCAATTACTTCCGGCTTTTCGCCACAGACTTGAAAAAAGAAAGGTTCAAAAGCGTGGATTTTACCAGCGCGACGCAACAATTCTAAACGGTATTCCGAGTCGGGTAAATGGCGGAGGGCTTTTTCAACAGCAGCTAAATCTGGTTGGCGGCGCATGACAGCAACGCAAGGAATTTGCAGCCGCGATGCTAACTCGGGAAGATCAATAATATTGAAGCCTCCGAAAGCAATTCCGTCTAGCAAAACCAGATGCAATTGCGGCAGAAATTTGCCTCCGAGGAGTAGCCCAGAAATAGCATCCGTGGCATCTAATCCGTCTGGGAGGACTTGTCCCCACACCATTCCTTCAAATCGCGTTCCCCCGCAGACTATGCCCGCGATCGACACCAGACTGCCGCTTGTACGAGAAAACGGAGCGTCGTCAAAGCCAATAACCTTAATTGTGCGATCGAGCCTCAGCAAATCTGCCAGTTTCAACTTGTGGAGTTCCCTCAACTAAAGTTTTTGAGATGAGCTTGTGTTTTACATAGTATCATATACGTTAAATAGCTCATTACTAAAAAGGTTTTAGACAATTGACAAAAAAATACGTAGCAGCGATCGACCAAGGAACTACCAGCACCCGGTTTATCGTATTCGATCGCCGGGGACAGATAATTTGCAGCAACCAACAAGAACACCAGCAAATCTATCCGCAACCGGGATGGGTGGAACACAATCCCGATGAAATTTGGCAGCGCACCCAAAGCGTGATTAAAAATGTTCTCGAAATCGGCAATATCGACCCCAAAGATATTGCTGCCCTCGGTATTACTAACCAGCGCGAAACTGCAATTGTTTGGGACAGAAACACCGGCAAACCTTACGGCAATGCGATTGTTTGGCAAGATACCCGCACTCACCAAATTTGCGAAAAATTAGCTGAAGTTGAGGGCAAAAATCGATTTCAAAAACGATGCGGTTTGCCGCTGGCAACTTATTTCAGCGGGCCAAAAATTAGGTGGATGTTGGACAATATTTCAGGATTGCGGGAAGCTGCAAATCAAGGGGATGCGATTTTTGGCAATGTCGATACTTTTCTGATTTGGCACCTGACTGGCGGCGCGCACATTACCGATGTTACCAACGCCAGCCGCACGATGCTGATGGATTTGCAAACCCTCGATTGGGATGCCGAAACTTTGGAAATAATGGCAATTCCCCGCCAGATGCTGCCAGAAATTCGCCCTTCGAGTCAAGTTTTTGGAACTGCAAAAGGATTGCTTGCAGGTGTTCCAATTGCTGCTGCTTTGGGCGATCAGCAAGCCGCCCTGGTCGGGCAAACTTGTTTTAGTCCCGGGGAGGCGAAAAATACTTACGGTACGGGCTGTTTTATGCTGCTGAATACTGGTGAGGCGATCGTCCCTTCAAAGCAAGGATTGCTGACAACAGTCGCCTACAAAATGGGGGAATCGCCCGCTGTGTATGCTTTGGAAGGCAGTATTGCGATCGCCGGAGCTTTAGTGCAGTGGCTGCGGGACAATTTGGGCATCATCAACACATCTGCGGAAGTAGAAACATTAGCAAATACAGTCGAAGATAGCGGCGGAGTTTACGTTGTCCCGGCCTTTTCTGGACTCTACGCGCCCTATTGGAAAGACAGCGCCCGGGGAGTAATTGCAGGTTTAACTCGCTACGCGACTAAGGCACACATTGCCCGCGCAGTATTGGAAGCTACAGCGTGGCAAACTCGGGAAGTATTGGATGCGATGAATCAGGATTCTGCTGTGCAGCTTTTGTCTCTAAAAGTAGAGGGAGGAATGGTGGGAAATCACACGCTTATGCAGTTTCAGAGCGATGTTTTGGGAGTGCCTGTGGTGCGGCCTGTGGTAGCAGAAACTACTGCACTCGGCGCGGCTTATGCGGCGGGTTTGGCGGTAGGTTTTTGGAGTCAGCTAGCCGAATTGCGGGACAATTGGGCGGTGGATTTTACTTGGGAACCGAAAATGCCGATCGCACTTCGCGAGCAAAAATATCGCTTTTGGAAAAAAGCAGTTTCCCGCACATTTGATTGGGAAGAATGAATCGCTGAATTAACCCAGAATGCGTATTTAGTGATATCATTAAATCCAGCACTATTTTTCAGATTGCAAATAGATGATTTCGCTAAAGAACTTAAAAAAATTTCTCACCGCCTTTCTATTGATACTGACACTGGCATTTGTAGAAATCGCCACTAATTCCCAAATCGCCCTCGCAGATACAGCTACAAATCCCGCAACCGCAGCCGAAGTCTTCAGCGCCAACTGTGCAGGCTGTCACATCAACGGTAGCAACATTATCAGGCGCGGCAAAAACTTGAAACAAAAAGCATTAAAAAAATACGGCATGGATTCCATCGCCAACATTTCCAACTTAGTAACCAACGGCAAAGGTATTATGCCCGCTTACAAAGATCGTTTATCTGAACAACAAATTATCGATGTTTCAGCTTACGTGCTATCCCAAGCCGAAACCGATTGGAAATAAAGCAGACTATGTACATTGTAAGACCAGGTTTAGCGCTTAACTTCACGAAACCAAGCCGAGGTATAATGTAGGGCAGGTTTAGCGCGTAACTTGGTCATCGACGAATAATGTTGATACAAAACCTGCCTGCTTCTTGTCTTTTATTGTTCATCCCTTAATAATCTCAAGACAAACCTGTTTTTTTTCTATTTTTTGCTAAAACTGTAAATTATTGGAGGTATTGGAAGTTGAAAAAACCTTATAGTTGGCGGAGAACTTTAACTATTATTAGCTTGTGCTTTTATCTAATCTTAGCGGTTAACCCGCCCGCTTTGGCTTCGATTCACAAATATCCAGAAACTGCTGAGACAGTAATGTTCCGCTCCGTACAAAGCCTGCGCGATACAGATGACAAAGCGTGGCAAGTTGTTTTGTACAAACGAGTAAAGTCGGGAGTAGTAAAGTCTTTAAATCTGAGATTAGTAGGATTTCCCGGAATAGAAGTGCAGCACCCTGTAGCGATGAAAGTTGCGGCGGGAAAGCGGGAAATTGGCACAGCAAAAGATATTTGGAACGAGTCTGATTTGCCGATTAATGTCGGAGAATACGATTTCAAATCAATAATTTCACAATTGGACAGTAATCGACCTTTGCGGTTGAATTTCCCCGTGAAAAACCAAAAAGAAACAGAATTGCTGGTTCCTCCTTTTGCTGTGAGAGAATGGCGCCTGTTGTTAGACAGAAACTAAATATACCAATTTAAGCGCACTCTACATTTAAAATCGATACACTTTGCAAGGTCACAAATCGTTATGTTTAAATTATGCCTTAAGGTAGATTTAACGTATTTGAAGAATAATGTGGTCGGGCAAAAACTAAATAGATCAATTTAATGGGACTCTACATTTAAAATCGCTACAGGTTCATCTATGTATCAAAAATAACTTTATTTACATAGATCTTAAGGTAGATTTAACCTATTTTAAGGCTAATTATGAAACAAACTAAAAGCTGAGTTAGTCGGGTGACAAAACTTCAGTGTTTTAACGTAGGTGTATTCAGGGTGAAGCTACTATGACTTTAATCAGTAAAATTGTCCGAAAAGCTTTGGCAACAGGTTACTTAACGGTTGAGGCCGAAGAACAGTTGCGACAGCAGTTGCAGATGACTAAGTACGGTTTAGAAGATTTTGAGGCTTTTATTAATTTGCAAAAAGAGGTGATGGAAGGTCGGGTGAAACAGCAAGCTTTGGAATTGTTACGATCGCGCAAATGTTCTGCGACTGCTTGAATCCCGTTCGATCGACCTTTTGGAGAGAATAAGGTCGATCGATCTTCGTATGTCAATAAGCCTTTCGGGCGCGGACTCTCGGGCCCACCCCACCAGAAAATTCTGTCTTTGTGGAACAGGCCGGAAAGCCTGTTCATAAAAATGATACGCCAAGCCTGGAAAAATGTTTCTACTGCATTCCTAGCTGTCGCCTTAACTCTTCTGGAACATTAACGGCTGTATCCAAACCTCGAACATTCTCCCACTTTGTGTTTTCATCCCATTGGATATCTCCAATAGTGCGATCGTTGAGGTTTGCGCCGAAGAGCTTTGCGTAGCTGAGGTTTGCGTAGCTGAGGTTTGCGTAGCTGAGGTTTGCGCCCATGAGGTCTGCATCGCTGAGGTTTGCGCCACTGAGGTTTGCGCCCATGAGGTCTGCGCGGCTGAGATCTGCGCGGCTGAGGTTTGTGCCGCTGAGGTTTGTGCGACTGAGGTATGCGCCTCTGAGGTATGCGCCGCTGATCTCTGCACCGCTGAGGTTTGCGCCGTTGAGGTATGCGCCGCTGAGGTATGCGCCGTTGAGGTTTGCGCCGTTGAGGTTTGCGATGGTAAAGTATGTGGTGCTAAGGTCTGCGCGGCTGAGCTGTGCACCGCTGAGGTTCGCACCGCTGAGGTTTGCGCCACTGAGGTTTGCGCCGCTGAGGTTTGCACCACTGAGGAATCTCCCAACTGTTTGGCGAAAGCCAAAATTCCCAACACAACAGCTATAACCGATGAGACGCAACAACCGACTTGCATCGTCAAGTCTACCTTCAGCATTAGGTTTCCCACAAGGATAAAACACCATTTTGTCTTTCAATTCATCTCTCTGCTGACCGTAACGGTGCAACTCCAACAGCAAAATCATCACATTCAAACCAGCGTAAACATCTATTTGTCGCTGTCCCAAATCTTGGGTTTTCAATTGATCTCGCAGTAGGCGCATCTTCTTCTGAGGCAAATTTTCCGGCGGCGCATCAATAAATTCCCCCTCGCACCACCGCAGATAAAAATCTTCCAGACGCTGGAATAATTCCACAGGGCGAAACAGACTTTCTTCCCCTGAACCAGCCGGAGTTGTTAACAACCCCATTAAATATTCCACAATTTCTTCCGTCAGCGGCCCATAACCCAACAAATCATAAATCTCCCAGTGCATCTGAGAGTCTTGAGTATTAAATTTTATACGTTTCTTTCCTGGTTCTGTCCACTCTTCCAGACTTTGTTTCAATCGTTCCGCACACAGAAATTCACCAAAACTCTTGTGTACAAACTCCACAGAACCTTCTTTACTGCCTTGCTGAAGATAAAAAACCGCCAAAGCATTTCTTAGAGGATTGTCGCCAATCGGTATTTGTGCTTTTTCAAGTAAGGCTTTAACCGAGTTGTCTTCTGTCAATCGTTTCTCAATCATCGCTACAGGAGTGCATTCCCCTCCCGACTGCACCACGCACAACCCTGCTTCTGTAAGGATGCGCCGCAAATCCTCTGTTTCCAGTTCGGTCAAATTGCGATTGAGCAATTTAGACCGCTGTTCAGTGAGTACCCAATTCACAGCTTGGTTGTAAATCAAAATTTTTGCTTGAGTGCTGTTAGTTCCTTGAAAATCCTCAACTTTCAAGATTTTGTCCCGGTGCATCGCCGCTAACAGATAAAGCAAGAGTGGCTCTCGCGACAGTTCTGATTTTACATTCTCTGGACAGCATTCATCTTGCAAAAAATGCTGAAAAGCAGAGGTTTTTTCCGCCCCAAATTGGGCTTCCCACTTGCTCAACCACTGTTGCTGTAGTCCGTCATCCATTATCTGAATTTCGACTCGATCCAAGTTATCTGGCATTTGCCTTTCAATCCCTTGCAAAGCTAAAGTTCTGCCAGTAATCAAAACCCGATGTCCCATTTCCGAATTCTGATCGCAGTCCCGCTGAAATTGCCCTACTTGCTTGAGAAATTGCTCTAAACCGCCGCTTTTTCTCCCTTCCATCAGCAACTCGTCAAAGCCATCCAAGAAAAACAAATATCGCGTGTTTCGATCCATCAACCAGCCGTCATCGCTAGCAAAACTCGCATTAACTGCATTTTTCAGCGTTTCTCGAAAGCTCTTTTGCAATGTGGGAATATCTCGCAGTCGAATTAACACGGGCGTCCAAATTGGATGCAAATGTTGCCGCACCCAATCAGCCAACATCCGACAAGAAACGCTCTTACCGCGTCCGGGCCCAGCTTCGACAAACATTACCCGATTTTGTTTATTTTCATCCTCAAGCAATTGCTTTGCCCAAGTTTCTAAATCAAAAGCTTCTGCATCATTTATGAGCTTGCCATTTTTATCAATGGGCTTTGCCTTCAGAGGCACGTAGATATCCTTGAATGAAAAATTTTCTTCAAATACGGGTTCTAACGGTAGAGAGGCAATCTGTTTTTGCAGGTAGTTATCAATGCTTTGATATTTCTCCTGTTCCTCCCGCCATTCGCTGATAGAAGGCTGTCCAAGATGTTTCATGGCATCGCCGGAAACTGCCCAAGCTTGGATCAAATAGCGGTGAGTATTAGCAGCAACTCTCTTTGTCAAAATTTGAGCTTCATCGGCATTTAGTCCGGCTTGTTGCAGCCGCTGTGACAGCACTAGGTTGAATTCCTTAGCTAATATCGAATCGCGGAAGCAAATAACAGTTTCTTTGGCTGCTTTATCACTAATTTCTAAATCTGCCAATTTTTTAAGCAACTGCTTGACTTTATCGGAAACCGGAGTTTGCCCGATGCGATTTAACAGACTATCGTCTTGTTCAAGAAAATCCTTAAAACTTTCCAGATAAGCCGCCTGACTGACTAGAAAAATGCACTCAGCTAAAGTCGGCTGCTGTTGAGTTTTTTCGATAAAAAAGGCCAGCATTTTCGCCGCAATCCCGATAAATGGCAATCCAGTTCCCACAACTTGAGCTAAGGGAGAGTTCAAAACCTCTAGCAGCAAGTTGCTATTGTCCAGCCCTTGTTCTTTGAACATTTTTGCCAATTCGGCGGCTGTTTTCCCAGCTTCTCCGATTCCCTCCGCTGCTTCGGCGGAAAACAGTTCTTTGATATCAGTATTGAAGAATTTCCCGATGCGATTTGCCATTTTTACCTGCCCTGTTTCAGAAGAGAGAAGCTGAGAAAATCTACATTTAACTCTGTAAGCATTCCGTAGTTCGTCGCCACAAATCTGTTCTCAAACTAACAACTAGAAAAGATTAAGTGCCTTTTATCTTGACAAAACTACAATAACCCGCAATAATAGTAGATTGTCTGTCTAAATCCGGCTCGGATCAGGTTAAGACATTCCAAAAGCTGGAGAGCAGTCCTCCGTCAAAAGTCCACAACGACCAATGACCAATGACTCATCAGCTACCTGTACGGCAATCTCAACAACCATCCCATGACTTACGCAATCATTGAAACCGGCGGCAAACAATTTCGGGTAGAACCAGGCCGCTTCTACGACATCGAACTGCTTCACGTTGAAGCTGAATCCAAAGTCACCATAGACAAAGTATTTCTGATCCAGCACGAAGGCGAGGTTCATATCGGCCAGCCTCTACTAGAAAATGCCAGTGTAGAAGGAACGGTTCTGCGGCATTTCCGGGGCCGCAAAGTCCTCGTCTACAAGATGAAGCCGAAAAAGAAAACTCGGAAGAAAAAAGGGCACCGTCAAGAAACAACTCGCTTTATGATTGACTCGATTAGCGTCAACGGTACAGTCTTAGCCGCCAGAGACTTAACTGCAGCAGTTGTTGAAACTCCCCAAACCGCCGAAACTGATTCAGAATAAAACATAGTAAATACAGTTGAGGATATTATGGCCCACAAGAAAGGTACAGGCAGTACACGTAACGGACGCGATTCTAATTCTCAGCGTCTGGGTGTCAAAAAATACGGCGGTCAAGTTGTCAAAGCTGGCAACATTTTGATCCGCCAACGCGGCACTAAAGTTCACCCCGGTAATAATGTTGGTATCGGCAGAGATGATACTCTGTTTGCCATGATTGACGGTGTGGTGACTTTTGAAAGAAAAGGCAAAACTCGCAAGAAAGTCAGCATTTATCCTGTTGTAGCAGCACCAGTGGCTGAACCTGTAGCAGTTTAATTGCGATATTTTGCGGCGTTCTTTAAGTCTCTTTTGTTTGTCTCAAAGTCTCGATCCCCCCTAGCCCCCCTTATTAAGGGGGGGACAAGATTTTTCTCAAAGTCCCTGTTAATTAACGGGATTTAGGTGTACAATATTTTTCTCAAAGTCCCCCTTATTAAGGGGGATTTAGGGGGATCTAGACTTGACTGCAAGTGACATTCCTAGGTTCTACCAATTGGTGACAATTTAAGGTTTAATTTGTCACCAATTTTTGGCTAACCTCCTCCGACAATTGTGACAACTTCTAAGATGTCGCCCTCTTGCATCTGTGTAGCTTCCCAAAATTGTTTGTGCAGAATTTCCCCGTTGTACTCCACAGCCACCAAGCGCGGGTTTAATCCCAATTGTTTTAGTAATTCTGGTAACGGTGTGTCGATCGCACAATTGCGGGTTTCTCCGTTCACTTGCAGCGCAATTTGATTTATCATTAGTTATTAGTTATTAGTTATTTGTTATATCAAATCCGGTGGCATCGGTATTAATATTACCCACAGTCAGGACACGGCAGTGCCGTTTCCCTACAATTATATCCGGGTAGGGAAACGGCATTGCCGTGTCCTCGGTTACTAGGTTTTCCCCTGCAAAGCTTTCTGAGCTTTCAAATTCTGCATCCGAATCAACTGCGAGATGAAAAACTGCGTGACTAAAGTAGGCTGTTCTGCTTCCATAATCGCCCGTACTGCGGCAACCCTTTGAGCTCCGGCATTCAATACTTCATCGAGGTTGTTGATATCAATTCCGCCGATCGCAAACCACGGAATCGGCGACTTATCAGCAGCATACCGCACATAGTCCAAACCCGCCGCCTGTTTATCAGGTTTAGTAGGAGTGGAATAAACAGGCCCAACTCCAATGTAGTCGGCTCCCTCTTCAATAGCTCGCTGCATTTCCTCGCCATTCGTAGTAGAACGACCGATGATCCGTCCCGGGCCGAGCAACTTGCGCGCTTCCGCCACAGGCAAATCTCCCTGTCCTAAGTGTACGCCGTCGGCATCCGCTGCGATCGCAAAATCCACGCGATCGTTCACAATCAGCAAAGCATCGTAGCGGTGACAGAGTTCGCAAAGCTGGCGCGCGTTGGCCAGCTTTACCCCGTCGTCTGAGCTTTTGTCGCGGTACTGCACCAAAGTCAGTCCGCCTTGCAAAGCAGCTTCCACAACTCCCATCAAGTTGTCTCTCGGCGAAGTTACGAGGTATAACTGCGATCGAAGTAACTGCTGGTAGCGCCGGTAAGCCAGCAAATTGCTTTCGAGAGTATAAACCCGATAGCGCATCTGCTTAAAAGCCGCGCCCATATTCCGATCGTAAATTTTGCCATACTCTTCGAGTACCCGCAGAGCTTCTTCCACCCGACAGAAATTAGCCTCAAGTAGCTGCTGAATGCTTGAACGCTGCTCTTCCTGCGGGTGAGTCAACTCCGTACCCGGATCGGCCGGCGTATCCCTAGCACTTCGCAATTCTGCGACGTGCCAAGCAGCCAATTCTTGACGCAGTTGCTTGCACTCGCCTGCTAAATCGGCGTTGTTGAGACCAAACCTGCACCATTCTTCAATAATTCTCAACCCTTCGCGCGATCGATCTAAATTTGCATCTAAGATCCGGCAGAGTGCTGGCTGTGCCGGTAAAGTTCTGTTTTGTTTGTCGGTCATTCAGAACCACCCTAATTATAATTAATCCTACCAGTCAAACCGCTATATTCTCCCACGCCGTCATTCGATTTTAGATTTTAGATTTTGGATTTTGGATTGACCCCACGGATAAATTCGGGGGCTTGAGGATTTTAGATTTGAGATGCTTTCGATTGATTCCACGGATAAATCACGTGGCGGGTACCATCAAGAAATTCTTGGTCAAGATCGTAGCAAAGCGATCGGCCTAATTTTTACTTCAACCGATTTAATTTAGACAAATTTTTAAGTTTTATTGAATTTGAGAAAAACGAAGCATAATAGATCAAACTTGATGAGAGTGAAATCGTTAAGCTGCATACCACACTTGGGAGGAGAGCCGTGAGGTTAGCAGAACAACACCAAAGATTAAGGGAGAACAACCCAAACAGGCGGGCGTATTTAAACTTCGATCGCAAAAACCCGACACGAAACACCGGAGGCGAAACTCGACTCACAGATAAGTTGCGTTTTTTTATGCTGATTTACTCACAACAGACTTGGTGCACAGAAAATCGATCGCAAAAATCTTGTCTGAGTTCTTGCCTTCTGCTCGTCTTTGCGATGACCGCCTTTTGCAGCCCTCAACCGTCAGTGATCGCTGCCGGAGTACCGGGAGTGCAGCTACTTTCTCAGACCCTGCAGAGCGACATTAACATACTGTACGTCAGTTCGACCGGGGGCAGCGACACAGGGGGCAACGGCAGCGATCGAGCTCCGTTCAAAACCCTTACCTACGCCTTAAGCGTGGCCCCGCCCAAAACAGCGATTTTGCTAGCGCCCGGTACTTACAGCGAGCAAACCGGCGAAAAATTTCCATTAATGCTCAGGCCTAGGGTGACAGTTCAGGGAAATCCCAACACTCGCGGTCAGAATATTGTCATCAAAGGCGGAGGATACTTTATCAGTCCGACTTCGGCGGGTCAAAATATTGCGATTTTAGGCGCAGACGGGGCGGGACTCAGCGGGGTGACGGTGACGAATACCAACTCTCGCGGTTACGCTTTGTGGATCGAATCGAGTTCTCCGACGGTTGTCAACAATACTTTTTCTGGCAGCACTCACGACGGAATTTCGGTAGTCGGTACTTCCAGGCCGACGATTGGCGGGAATGTTTTCTCGAAAAATGGAGCTAACGGCATCACGATTTTTGGAAGTTCCCAGCCGGAAGTTCGAGATAATGTGTTTGAAAACACGGGATTTGGGGTGAATGTAGCGCAGAACGCTTCGCCTCTGCTGATCGGCAACAAAATTACTCGCAATAAGGACGGCGTGGTGGTGCAAGCTGATGCTAGACCGGTGCTGCGCAACAATTATATCGAGAGTAATCGGCGGGACGGAATTGTGGCGATCGCCAGATCTCTGCCGGATTTGGGAACTGCGACCGAACCGGGGGGGAATGTCATTCGCAACAACGGTCAGTACGATGTAAACAATGCGGCCAAAGGTCAAGTAATCCCAGCTTACGGCAATCAATTGTCGAGCAGCCGGACGACGGGATCGGTTGATGTGGCGGGAACTTTTAGCCCTCCTGCGCCAATTGGGGGAAGTGCTTTTGAGCTAAGGGCCGATCGACCTCCCAGCATCGGCGGCCCAGACACTTCTCTCCCTGCTTACACTCCCGGGCGGCTAAGTCCCAGAGTTGAAAGAGCGCCAATTTCGCAACCTGCGCCCGTTTCCAGGCGACCGGTGCAAAATCGACCCGCACCGCGAAGCGCCCAGTTGCGGCAAGAGCTTTCTGGGAGGACTGCCGCTGCTTCAGCGGTAGTGCCAGGGGCGATCGCAATTCCCGTGCCCGATCCGAATACTCGATCGGTTTCGGAAATTTCGGTACAGCAACCAATTATTCCTCCCAATTTTGATAGTTCGAGTTCGGTTTCTTCCGAGGGTAGATTGCCGGTTCCGGGCCGCAACATTCCTCTCGGAAGCGGCGGCTATGTACCTGCTGCTTTAGGGGGGAATTCTTTGCCCGATTCCCGGGAGAATTCGCCGTCATTCGATCGACCGTCTGCTTTGGGTTTGCGGTATCGAGTTGTGGTGGATACCAACACTTCTGGCGATCGACAAAAAATGAAATCTCTCGTTCCCGGTGCTTTTCGCTCTTTTTCCAGCGGACGACCGGTGATGCAAGCCGGTGCTTTTCGGGAACGCGAAAAAGCTGAGGAATTGCTACAAATGCTCACCGCTAACGGTTTGAATGCTCGAATTGAGGACATTAAATAGTTATTGGAAATTGGGCATTGGGCATTGGGCATTGGGCATTGGGCATTGGGAATATCCTTTCCGGCTAATCACCGATAATGATTGTGAAGTGCGAGCTAGAAGCTCGCACTGTTAACCAATAACCGAGCGCAAATAACCAATAACCAATAATCAATAACCAATAACCAACAACAAAATTTTAGGGCCTAGCATATCGGATGCCAGACCCTAAAAAGTTTGTAAATTAAGTTGATTCAAGTGGGTTTTTAGCTCTGCTGAGTTTCAGCAAACTACAACTAAGGTGGACTTTTTGGCAACTACTCTGCGGACGAGCTAGCTATCAGCGGAGTCTATTCAGACTTCTGTGTTTGACTGTGCGATCGCAAATTTTGATTCATACAATAGCCTCAAGCTATTTAACAAATCCCGATCGCAATATCAACCTTTCTTTGCTAATAAGCTACACGGTTCAGGCGTTGCCTGCGAACTAGAGCCGAGCGGGACAAATACTCTAATTCCAAATTTTTTATCCAAGTTTTTGTGCTTCTTGGTTTTGCCCCTCATGTTTTTAAGTTAACACCAACTGCGCGCATGAGAATACTTTGTTTACCAAACTTGACACTTTTTGACGTGCAGAAATACTTCCAAAAGCGATTATTAACAATTTGTACGATCGTCCGCTCGCGCAACGTGCATAGCCGGCACTATTGGCTTGCTGTCAACGCAGCAGAGCTTCCCAAGTTGCGCGGCCGACAATGCCGTCTGCTGGCAGTTGATATTGTCGCTGAGCAGCCTTGACAGCAGCTTGAGTTTCCGGGCCAAACACGCCGTCAGCACTCGCGCGCAAAAATCCCTTGGCCCGCAGCCGCTCTTGCAAATCTCTGACTGCCGGCCCCCGCATTCGTCTTCTCAAAACTGGAAAATTGGTTGGCTGTGCTTCGGGACTAATCTCTGAGTTGTCGGCAGTTACAGGATCGTTGGCTATCGGGTTTTCGACGATCGCGCTCGGAGCCGCAGGAAACAGCCGGTTCCAAGTATCTTGACCGACTATTGCGTCTGGAGCGATGCCTGCTGCTTCTTGGAACTCAGATACAGCTCTAGCCGTGCTTTGCGAGAAAACCCCGTCTACAGTGTCAGCGTAAAAGCCCAACAATTTAAGAGCAGCTTGGAGTTCGATCACTTCCGATCCGCGGCTGCCCAATTTGATTGCGGGGCGGACGATCGCACCTGTTTGAGCGATCGGGCTGTTGCTGTTACTCTGTTCGGAGGTAGGTAGCTGTGCTGCAACAGGAGTAGAGGCGATCGATCCCATTACCAATAAACCGCACAAACTCCAGCCTCCGAGCCAACTCGGAACCTCGCGGGCGTCATTCCAGCTTGCTGTCAAGTTTTGGGACATTGGGAATTCGACCTCTGCAAAACTGGTAGCGATCGTACATCAAATCTG
The DNA here is from genome assembly GCF_036704615.1 of Microcoleus sp. K4-B3. Classification (NCBI taxonomy): domain Bacteria; kingdom Bacillati; phylum Cyanobacteriota; class Cyanophyceae; order Oscillatoriales; family Microcoleaceae; genus Microcoleus; species Microcoleus sp. K4-B3. The sequence continues at coordinate 8,448 of NZ_JAUBSF010000041.1, read as the reverse complement.
GAAAAAATTGGGAAGTTGGGCATTGCGAATTGGGCATTGCAAATTGGGCATGGGGCATTGGGCATTGGGCATTGGGCATTTCTGATTTCCTGCCCTTCCTTTTCCTAAAAAAAATTTATCCCTCTCAAATAGCTGCAATTGGCAAAAAAACTGCTAGATTGCCCTACAGAAAACATTGAACCGCGTTCCTTGGGCCCCAGCAACACCATGTCCGAATCCAGCAGCAATCCCACCAGAACCGCCCGCCAAATAGACATCGGCAACGTCAACATCGGGAACTTCCAAGTCGGCAGCATCAGCGGCACCAAATACAACGACCTTAACGCCAACGGTCGCCCCGATCCCGGAGAAGTCCCAATTCCCAACTGGCAAATCTACCTCGACCTCAACAACAACAGCCAGCCAGAGTTTAACGAACCTTCCACCCTCACAAACCCGCAAGGCAACTACATCTTCGCCAACCTGCCGCCGGGAACTTACCAAGTTAGGGAAGTCCAGCAGCCGAACTTTCGCCAAACTACCCCAAATCCAGCACCCATCACGATTACCAGCGGCACAAACGCTGGCAATATCAATTTTGGCAACAACTTTAACGCAGGGACGATCGCAGGCACAAAATTCAACGACATCAACAGCAACACCCTCCGAGATCCCGGGGAACAAGGGCTAGCTAACTGGCAAATTTACCTCGACCTCAACCGCAACAACAGGCTCGACGGCGGCGAACCAGTTACTTTGACAAACCCTCAGGGCAATTACGCTTTTGTCAATATTCCCGCAGATACATATTTGGTGAGAGAAGTCCAGCAACCGGGTTTTCGCCAAACCACGCCTGACCCCGGCCCGGTTAATGTTAGTTCCAACGCCACTGTCAACAACATCAATTTTGGCAATGTCTTTTTTGTCGGCAGCATCAGCGGCTTCAAGTTCAACGACCTCAATGCCAACAGCGTCCGAGACGCGACAGACCCACCTCTGACCAACTGGCAAATTTACATCGACCTCAACGGCAACGGCAGCGTTGACCCGGGCGAACCCAACACTATCACAAACCCGCAAGGCAACTACACTTTTGCGAATGTTTCTCCGGGCCGGTATTTGGTGAGGGAAGTCCAGCAACCGGGATGGATACAGACTACGCCAAACCCAGGCCCGATCGACATCATGGGCAATACCAACGCTGTCGGCGTCAATTTCGGCAACAATTTTCCCACCGGCAGCATCAGCGGCTTCAAGTTCAACGACCTCAACGCTAACGGTATCAACGAACCGACGGAACCGAGAGTTGCCAACTGGCCGATTTACCTTGATTTCAACAACAACGGCGGCCGAGACCCCAACGAACCTTCGACTTTAACAAACCCCCAAGGTAATTTCTCTTTTATCAATTTGCCTCAAGGGACCTATGTGGTCAGGGAAGTCCCGCAGCCCGGTTTTCGACAAACCACGCCAAATCCGACTCCGATCGCCGTGGGCAACGGCACAAATGCCACTAATCTCAGCTTTGGCAACGTGTTGGTAACGGGCACGATCAGCGGTGTGAAATTTAACGATTTTAACGCCAACGGCCGCCTAGATCCCGGGGAACCGCCGATCGCCAACACTCAAATTTACATCGACCTCAACAACAACAGCAGTTTAGATCCGGGTGAAGCGAGTACCTTAAGCGACGTTCAAGGCAATTACAGTTTCCGCAACGTTCCGGTAGGTAGTTATGTTGTCAGGGAAGTCCAGCCGCCCGGTTTCATTCAAACGACCCCGCCTGCGGTGGTTGTTGTCTCGGCAGAGATTCGGGCCAGCAGCATTGATTTGGTGACGGGAGATTTGCTGACGGGAGATACTGAGGATAGGTCGGCTAAATCCTTGAATCGGGATTCGCGGACGGATGCCAGCAACTACGCGGGCGAACCTGCGGGCAATATTGGGGCGGATAGCTTGCTTTCGAGCCAGGGTCGTGATATTTATCGAATTAGTGATTTTTGGAGTGATGGATCTTTTGCGAATTTAGGCAATATTCCTAACATTGAGCAACAGAATGTCGGTCTGAATCTGAATGCAGAAATCAACCAAATTGTCAAGGGAAATGAATTAATTAATTCGGCGATCGCTCACTCGGTTGTGCCGATGGGTGTGAGAGATTTCCCGGTGATGTAGGGTGACACAAAGCTCGATCGCCCGGAATCCCAAACCGCAGATAAAAATAACGAAGAGGTTAAAGGGCGATCGCGTGATACCCTATTGTTGGCAACCTCCAACACTCAAGCCTAAGTTCCGGCAACTCCGAAACTGGCTTGTATATTGGGTGCAATATTCAGAGGCAGTAGCATCTCTGTGAGTGAGAAACTATCAGGCAATTCCCCCAACCCCGATCGGCGTATTTCCAGGCAAAGCAAGTCATATCAAGTCCGGTAGCTCGATCGATCTTGGGAGATCTGTGCTTGGCGATGGCATCCTCTGGGATTGCCAAGCACAGATCTCCCAGGACAAACAAGAACGATGCAGCCGGACTTGATATCAGGGGGGAGAAATCAGTCTTAGGCTTTTTAAAGCTCGAAACAGCAAGTATGTACGGACAGAGAAGGCGTGCAAATCTTGAAGATGTTGCCCTCAAATTGCCAGGGTTCTTCAAAACCTGATATACTTGCCAGCGACAAAGCTTGAGGCATTGTTGTGTGAGATGGGAACATTACCTCAAGTGCAGACGTATGTAAAATCGAGTAGCGGTTGTCAGCTATTAGTAAAAACTACTCAGCAACTTACAACCCATACAGTAGTCTGTAATTTACGTGGATTTAGGTGTGAAGGAGAGAAATCATGACAGATTTAACTAAAACTAACGAAGAGCTAGAGCGCATTGCCCTGCAACTACAGCCTGTTGTGGTTGGGAATGCTGGCCCGGCAATTTTAGGAATCAAGTTCAATGACCTGAACGCAGATGGCGTCAGACAGCCAAATGAACCGGGTCTTCGGGATATCCCCATCCTCCTCGAATCAGCAACAAGCACCAACGGTGTATTGGATGCTGGTACTGGCGAAGTCTCAACCACGACGGACGCTAACGGCGCGTTCTCATTCATAAATCTTATCCCTGGCAACTACGTACTCACGGAAACCGCAATACCTGCCGGTTTCCGTGCTACCACTCCCAACCCCCTCGCGGTCACTGTCGGCAACAGAAATGCTAACGTTTTCTTTGGCAACACCGCAGTTACAGGCAGCCGAATCGTTGGATGCAAATACCTAGACATAGATGCCGACGGCTTCCGAGATGGAAATGAACCGGGCATTAAAAATGTCAGGATCTATATTGATTCAAATGGCAACGGTCAACGCGATGCAGGGGAAGCCAACACCTTAACAGACAAAAATGGTGCATGGTCGTTCAACGTAGCACCCGGAACCTACAAGATTCGGGAAGAACGGATCAGACGACAGATTAATTCTGTTACCGGACTAGAAGTTAATGCTACGGACGCAGAACCCTTAGAAACACAAGATTTTCCCCAAAGCACTCCTCCCGGCAACGTTCCGGTACTGGACGTGACGGTAGCAGCAGGTCAAACATTTGCCTGCGCTCAAGTTGGCGATACTCCGCTCTATCAAATTGAAGTTAACAAATTTCGAGACATAGACCGCAACGGCTCGCGAAATGTTGTTAATGGAGTCTTGGAACCCCCCATTGCCCGAGTACCGTTTATTTTAGATGTGAACGCGAACGGTCGCTGGGATGGAGCAGGCTCCGAACCGATAGCGATCACAGATGCGAACGGAGTAGTTACCTTCAAGGATCTGCGAGCTGGCAATTACAGAGTGTTGGAAATTTTTCCAGGTGTACTGCCTGCAGAAGTAGGTGGCGGTGCCCCAGGAAACCTCAATGCTCCAGTATCAACAACTGGAAACCCCGCTCTGGTTTCCGCACCAGGGCCTCAGGCGCGATTCCAGGGTACGATCAGCAAAGAGCAACCGCTGCTAGTAGCAGACTCAACCTACACGCTGAAACCAAACGACCCTAGATTCGTAGACACCAACCGCGACGGCGTTCAACAAACAGGTGAAAGATCGATCGCGACCACTGGTGAGCGGCCGATTTTTGCAGCGCCAGTTACAACTTTACCAGCGCCCAACCCCCAACCATCACTTACCTTTTCTCCAGTTGGAGCTACTCAGGGTGTTGGCAGTAATGCCGGTGTGGGCAACACTCTACCCAACATCAATGTCTTCAAATACAATGATTTGAATGCCAACGGTCGCTACGAACCAACTCAGGGTGAAGTGCCAATTAACGGTGTCACCGTATTCCTCGACACCAACAATAATGGGACTCCCGACACTGGAGAACAGCAACTCAGGACAAATGACCAGGGAAGAGCCGCCTTTACCAACTTGTCAGTAGGCAACTATGTCGTCAGAGAAGTTGTACCGCCGAATTTCTCGGCTTCTACTGCCGATCGCGTCGATGTTACTCTCAATCTTCAGGACGCCAACGTTACCTTTGCCAACACACCCAGCAGCAACATCACCGGGTGTAAGTTTGAAGACTTCAACCTGAACGGTTATCGAGATGGGAATGAACCAGCTATTCCTGGTGTCACCATTTTTATCGATAGTAATAGTGACGGTCAGTTGCAAGCAAATGAACCGACTACTACTACCAATCAGTTTGGTGTCTTTGCATTCAACAATTTGCGCCCCGGCACTTACAGCATTCGAGAAGTAACGCCTCCTGGTTACTTCCAAACGACTCAACCAGTAGATGTTGTTCTCGGTGCGAATCAAACCTTTACTTGCGCTTTGGTCGGTAACTCTCGCCGCTATGACCTCTTGGTTCCTAAATTCCGAGATGACAACCGCAACGGTGTAAAAGACGGAAGCGAACCGCCCCTTGCCGATGTGCCCTTCACTTTGGATTTGAACGGCAACGGCCGCTATGATGCTGCAACAGAACCGCTGGTGAGAACTGATGCTGCTGGGATTGCTCGGTTTAATAATTTGTCTCCAGCCAGCTACTCGGTTTTGGAAGTCTTCGATACTCCGGGTGTTCCCAACAATTTCCCGATCAGAACTGGGCCCAACCCGGTTAGCTTTGACGTGCCGGGCCCTAATACTACGCCTACTGTGGTGGTACCGACACCAACAGCTACACCAACCGTCAGTGCTTCTAGCATCGATTATGATGTGCTAACTGGGGCTTTGGCTACTGGGGCTCCGGCTATGGTAACTGCTTCTAGCCTCGACGATGATGATCTCAATAACCGCGGCGGCTTAGACGCTCAACCAGTCAGTAAGGATTACAGCGGGATCGTTGTAAAAGAGGGGAGTGGTGCTGCGCCTGAGGTTTTTGACTCCAACCAGTTCCAAGAGTCGGTAAATTTTCTGATTGACTACTCTTTAAAAGCTCTGAATTCCGACGATGAATCCTTGTTCGTCGCTCCTCCTAAGACTTCTGCGAATTCACTGCTTTAATCTTAAGTAGAGTCTCTAGTTTGAGACTCAGCAATTAGTAACTAGCTTGTTTAAACTGCACGTCAAATGATGTTTTGGCGTGCTTTTTGCTGTTTTGACAATAATTAGAGGCTCCCGGGGCGGGTTTATCGATTTCTTTAATTACCGGAAATATTTTTCGTGAAACCCGCCTCTACAACAAATATATCCCGATGCTCCTAGGGACGGGTTTTACCGACAATCTTTGAGGAAAACTCACAATTTATATAAACCAGCCCGCCACAATCATGGGTTCGGAAGAAGGGTTTATTTATCTCTTTAATTACTGTCTTTAGTCGTAGAGCGCGATCGGCAAAAAGAATGATTCCCTGCCCCAAGAAAACCTTTATTTATAGAGGTAGAACATAGAGGAATATTTTATGCCAACTCAACAACAAACCAATCCGGCTCAACATCAAGAACAGCAACCGGGTGTTGAATCCCAAATGACTCCACAACCTCAATCCTTCGCCGAGGGATATCGCGGTAGCGACAAATTGCGGGACAAAATAGCCTTAATTACCGGCGGAGACAGCGGTATCGGGCGTGCTGTGGCGATCGCTTTTGCGAAGGAAGGGGCTAACGTGGTCATCAGCTATCTCAACGAAGAGGAAGATGCTAACAAGACCAAAGAGGCGATCGAACAACAAGGCCGCCGCTGTATTGCGATCGCCGGCGACATCGGCGATGAAAGCGTCTGCCAAAATCTTGTAGAACAAACAGTTAAAGAATTTGGCCATCTCGACATCCTCGTCAATAATGCCGCCGAACAGCATCCCCAAGAAAGCATTGAAGACATCACCGCCGAACAATTAGAGCGCACCTTCCGCACCAACATTTTTTCAATGTTTTACCTCACAAAAGCCGCTCTAAAACACCTAAAAGAAGGAAGTGCAATTATCAACACTACCTCTGTCACCGCTTACAAAGGCAACCAACAATTGCTAGATTACTCCTCAACAAAAGGAGCAATTGTTGCTTTTACCCGCTCTTTGTCTCAAAGTCTAGCTGAGAAAAAAATTCGCGTCAACGGAGTAGCTCCCGGCCCGATTTGGACGCCTCTAATTCCTGCAACTTTCCCTGAAGAAAAAGTTGAAAAATTTGGTGCAGACACGCCCTTGGGACGCCCCGGTCAACCCGATGAAGTTGCCCCCAGTTACGTGTTTTTAGCTTCAAAAGATTCGTCTTACATGACGGGTCAAATTTTGCATCCCAATGGTGGCTCTGTGGTTAACGGATAGAAAGGAGTTGCGGAGAAATAAAGTACCAGTCAAATAGGGATAATCGTCATATCCCATTTGGGTAAGGTTTCAGAAAGTTGCCATTCCGGTAGATACTCTTGTAATTGCTTTAGCAAGTAGGTCATTGCAAAAAACAATAGTATCTTGTAGGAGTGGGGTTTGCTAACAATCACTCCTATAGCGCGTCTGAATGCTTTGTGTAAATAAAAGAAAAGTGGTCAGTTCAAATTCAAGAAAAAAAGGGGGTATAGAAGTAGTTAGTGCCAGTAGCGGGCGCTCAGACTCGCGACTGCAGGGGATAGAACACGGAAGCTGCGGGCGCCCGATCGCGCCCGCAGTCGCGAGTCTGAGCAAAAAAACGATAGGATAGAGGCACAATTAGAAGAGTTGCAATATTTTATTTTCCCTAATAGAATATTATTTTCTGGAATAGAACCCAGGCTATTAAGCTTAGATTAAAAGCATTGAATTATCGAAAAATACAAAAACGATTAGAAGTTTAAACATTTTTTTTTGCACAAAATCACTGAAAATATTTAGCCGGGCTAATTCCCGGATGAAAGTTAAAATATCCAGGTTCAAAAAGCTATTTAACTAAAGAACACCTATCAGCAACTAAGCTGAGACGCAGCTAGATTGTATAATATAAAAAAATAAGCAATGATTAGTTATAGTGTATGCCAGCCAAAAATCATCTATCTCAAAATCAAAAACAGAGACTCATTAAAATACTAAAAGAGTCTGAGAATAATTATGTGAGGGAAAAAGTTCTAATTTTATTGCTAATAAATGACGGAAAAACTTATCAAGAAATTAGTGAATTTATGGAGATTGCTTACACAACAGTAGCTTATTGGTCAGTTCATGGCGACCCTGATAATTTGGATAGTTTTTTAGATAAAAGAAGCCCAGGAAATTTTCGCAAAGTCACTCCAGAGTATGAAAAAATATTGATAGATACAATCGACAAAGAGCCGGAAGAATATGGATATGAATTTGGGAGATGGACAGCAGCCCGACTAGCAACATATTTAGAAAAAGTCACAGGAATTAAATTGAGTAGTTCCCAAATATCCAGAATACTACATAAAAAGAAATACGTTTATATTTGGGCTAAATATAGTTTAGAAGACAAACAAAATCCCATTGAAAGAGAAGTATTTAAACAGAAGCTATCTGAGTATTTAAGAATAACAAAAGAAACACCAGAGCTTTTACAGGTATGGTTTTGGGATGAAAGTGGATTCAGTTTACGAGTGATAAGAAGAAAAAGTTGGGGTAAAAAAGGCAGTCGCAAAAAAATCACAGGTCAAAGGAAAAGAGGCAGAGTAAATATTATGGGTGGGTTGAGATATCATGACAAAAAAAGGTTAAATTTTGTGATAAAAAGAGGAGACTCGAATACCTTTTACGAGCAAATTAATGCCTTAAATGATTCGATAGTTCAAGAATGGAGAGAACTGGGTAATCAAGCTGAAAAATTTGCCGAATCTGGAATGAAGATTGTAATTATTTTAGACAATGCTAGTTTTCATAAAAAGAAAGATATTCTGAGCCAAATATCAGCCGAAATGCCTCATATTATTTGAGAATTTTTACCACCTTACAGCCCCGATTATAATTTGATTGAATTGGTCTGGCATTCAGCGAAAGAATATATAGCACATCGACTGTTTAAGTCAGTAGAAGAATTGTCAGAATTACTACATAGATTATTAAATGAAGG
>NZ_JAUBSF010000040.1:0-54064 GCF_036704615.1 Microcoleus sp. K4-B3 | reverse complement strand
ACTAATTATGAAATGGAACCGAAAGATAAAAAATAAAGGCAACTTAGTTAATGCAGTTTAGATGTTTAACAGCTTATATCAAGGTAAGTTTAGATCGTCGAATTTTTTTGTATTTTCACTAAAAAAAGCGCCTGAGTTCCCTCAGACGCATACCATAAAATCAACAAATTGTCAACCCTAACCTAACCGTTCAAAGCCTCAGCACCGCCGCAAACTTCCAGGATTTCCTGAGTAATTGCCGCTTGCCGCGCCTTGTTATAAGTCAGCGTCAAACTACCTATCAAATCGCTAGCATTCTCACTAGCATTGTTCATCGCCGTCATCCGCGCCGCCAACTCGCTAGCAGCAGACTCTTGCAAAGCCCGCAGCAATTGGTTGTTCAAATACAAGGGCAAAAGAGCATCCAGAATTTGCGCCGGATCTTGCTCGAAAATCATGTCGCGGGGCAAACTCTTCATAGTAGGTGCAGAAACCTTTTCGCGCGATACTTGAAACTCTCCGCCTTTCGTAGTCAAGCGGAAGATTTCATCGTCTTGCACTTCAAAACCTTGGGGGTCGAGGGGCAGCAAGGTTTGAATTACCGGACGCGAACTAATTAGCGACACAAACTTGGTGTAAATTAGCTCAACTCTGTCCACAGTTCCCGACAGGAACAAAGAAAGCAATTCGTCAGCAATTTGTGCCGCTTCTGGTGCTGTGGGAATTTGTTCTAAGTTAGCGTAAGTAGCATCAATCGGCTGTTCGCGGCGCTGGAAATACTGAGTAGCTTTGCGTCCTACCAACACGTATTTGTAGTCTAAGCCTTCAGCTTTGATTTCCTTAGCGCGATTTTCGGCGTATCTGATGATGTTGCTGTTGTAGCCGCCGCACAAACCCCGATCGCCCGAAACTACCAAAAGTCCCACACATCGCACTTCGCGTTTTTTCAGCAGCGGCGAATCCAGGTTTTCAAACTGCAAGCGTTCCGCCAAACCGTACAATACCTCTGCCAGCCGATCGGCAAAAGGCCGAGTTGCAGTCACCTGTTCTTGAGCGCGGCGCACCTTAGCAGCGGCCACCAAGCGCATTGCTTCTGTAATCTTTTTAGTGTTCTTGACCGACTTAATGCGATCGCGAATAGTTTTCAGATTTGCCATAACTTTCTCCTTACATCCTTGCCCGCATCTTCTTAATTAAAACCGCAGATTAACGCAGAGTAACGCAGATCAACTTCAGATTATCTGCGTTAATCCGCGTTCATCTGCGGTTCAAAATTTCTACTTTTCTACGCAGAAACTAGAAAACTTTGCTTGTATTCAGTGATGCCTTCTTTCAGCAGCTTCTCAGCTTCATCAGTCAAGGCTTTTCCGCCTTGAACAATTTCGCCGTACTTCGGCTTGCTAGTCCGCAAATAGTCGCGCAAACCAACAGTAAACTTGCTGACTTTTTCCACCGGAATGTCATCCATATAGCCGTTAATACCGGCATAGATTACAGCCACTTGTTCGTTCATCGGCAGAGGCGAACTTTGCGGCTGTTTCAACAGTTCCCGCAAGCGCTGACCGCGCGACAATTGATTCTGAGTAGCTTTATCCAAGTCAGAAGCAAACTGAGAAAATGCTGCCAGTTCTTCAAACTGCGCCAATTCCAGTTTCACCTTACCGGCTACTTTTTTCATCGCCTTAGTTTGAGCCGCCGAACCTACCCGCGATACCGAAATACCGGGGTTTACTGCCGGACGCAAACCAGCGTTAAACAAGTCAGAAGAAAGGAAGATTTGACCGTCGGTAATCGAAATTACGTTCGTCGGAATGTAAGCAGAAACGTCACCAGCTTGGGTTTCGATAATTGGCAAAGCAGTCATGCTGCCTTCTCCTAAATCGTCGCTCAATTTAGCAGCGCGTTCTAGCAAGCGAGAGTGCAGGTAAAACACGTCTCCGGGATAAGCTTCGCGACCGGGAGGACGGCGCAGCAACAAGGACATTTGGCGGTAAGCTTGTGCTTGTTTGGAAAGGTCATCGTAAATGACCAAAGTGTGCTTGCCTTTGTACATGAAATACTCGGCTAAGCTGGCCCCTGTGTAGGGAGCCAAATATTGCAGTGTTGCGGGGTCGCTAGCATTGGCTGCTACGACGATCGTGTAGTCCATCGCGCCCTTTTCTTGCAGGACGTTGACGATGTTAGCTACTGTAGAAGCTTTTTGACCGATCGCCACGTAAACGCAGATCACGTTTTCCGATTTTTGGTTAATAATCGTGTCGATCGCGATCGCAGTTTTACCGGTTTGTCTGTCACCGATAATCAGTTCCCGCTGTCCTCTTCCCACCGGAATCATCGCATCAATAGCGGTAATTCCTGTTTGCATCGGTTCGTAAACAGAACGGCGAGAAACAATCCCCGGTGCCGGAGATTCAATCAAGCGAGATTCAGTAGTTTTAATGTCTCCTTTGCCGTCAATCGGACGGGCCAAAGCATCAACTACCCGTCCCAACATTGCTTCACCCACGGGGACTTCAGCAATTCTGCCAGTAGCTGTTACCACCGAACCTTCTTCGATGCCGAGTCCTTGTCCCATCAGCACAGCGCCGACGTTATCTTCTTCCAAGTTCAGTGCAATACCAACAGTGCCGTCGGCAAATTCTAGCAATTCCCCGGACATTGCTTTATCTAAGCCATAAATCCGGGCAATACCGTCGCCTACTTGCAGAACCGTACCGACGTTAGAAACTTTAACATCTTGGTCGTACTGCTCAATTTGCTGGCGAATAATGCTGCTAATTTCGTCTGGTCTGATTGCTGCCATGTCAGTTGTCAGTTATTATTTGTCAGTTGTCCGTTGTCAGTTGTCCATTGTCAGTTGTTCAAAACTACTAACAGTTAACCGCTAACTAAATTAGCTAATAGTTATCAGCTATTAACTATTAAGAATTCAAGCGAAATCCCAAGCGGCGCAATTGTCCTCGCAGGCTGGCATCAATCACTTGAGAGCCTACTTTAATCACGACTCCGCCGATTAAATCTGCGTCTATTTTGGTTTCAATTTCTACTTGCCTGGCGCTTGTCATCGCCTGCACTTTCTCGCGAACAGTTTGCTGCTGAGCGTCTGAAAGCGGGACAGCCGAGGTAACTTCCGCCAAAACAGTTTGGTTGAGTTCTCGGAGCTCGGTCAAGTATTTTTTGCCAATTCCTTCTAAAAAAAGAATCCGTCCTTTGTCTACTAACAGCCGCAAAAAGTTCCGCATCAACGGGTTCATTTCTGATCCCGCTATTCGATCGATTACGGCTTTTTTATCCTGCGGTTTCACCAGTGGACTGCCTAGAAATAGGCGGAGTTCCTCCGAATTTTCTAGCAGGTTCAGCAAAGAGCGGATATCTTCGCCGAACTGCTCTGAGAGGTTGTTAGACTTAGCCAGTGACATCAAAGCGGATGCGTAAGGCTGTAAGACTTCGGTGCTGACTTTACTCACTTTCTAGCCTCCCAGTAACGCAATGCTGCGATCGATTAATTGGTGTTGAGCGTTTTCGTTCAAGCTAGTTTTTAGCTGGCCTTCCACCCTTTCTAATGCCATAGATACAACTGCCGATCTGAGTTGGGCGATCGCTCTTTCTCGATCTGCTTCCAACTCTTGACCCGCTGTTGCTTTCATGCGTTCAACTTCCTGCGCTGCCTGAGCTAGAATTGCTTCTTTGGCTTTCTTCGCATTTTCTTCAGCAGCGGATCGGATCCGTTCCGCTTCTGCTTGCGCTTGAGTCAATTTTTGCTGTTGCTCTGCTAGAGCTGCTGCTGCATCTTTTTGGCGAGTTTCTGCTTCTTTAATTGCCTCTTCGATGCCGGAGCGTCTTTCGCTGAGGATGTTCCCTAAAAAGCCGCGCCCGAAGTAAAACAGCAATCCAATAACAATGATCAGGTTAATCAGGTTGGTTTCTAAAATATCGAAATTTAAACCGAAACCACCTTCCCCGCTAGCTTCTGTGGCTAGCAATAAAACAGTCCCCATGATACTCTTCCATAATTGCGCGTGCAGGTTTGGTGAACCGATTTTAGATTTGAGTATTTACCCAAAATCTAAAACTGTTCGATCGAGCTATTTGACCAGTGCAGTGCCTAATAGCTTTTCAAGAATTTGTCGGCTCAGGACATCTACTTCTTGCTCCAGCGAGCGCATTGCCTCTTGTTTTTGTTGCTCAATCTCTTGTCCTGCCTTTTCTCGCGCCACTTGAGCTTCTTTTTGAGCCTCAGCTACTTTTGCCGACGCGGTTTTTTGGGCATCTGCTTGAGCCACAGCAATTACTGCTTGAGACTGTTTGCGAGTTTCTCCCAGTTTTTGTTCGTATTCCTGCGCTAATTTCTGAGCTTTCGCCAAGCGTTCCCCAGCAGACACTTGAGTGGTGCGGATGTATTCATCCCGCTCGTCGAGCATCTTTGTCAGGGGCTTATAGAAAACAGCGTTCAGGACTACCATCAAAACTAGGAACTGCAACGCCATAAAGGGCAAAGTTGCATCAAAATCAAACACTTTTAGTTCCTCCTTTGTTTTGGGGCGGAAAGACATCCGCCCCTTTTTGCAGTCCTTCAGTATTAAGCGAAGGGATTAGCAAACAGCAGCACCAATGCAATAACCAGACCGTAGATGGTCAGGGATTCCATGAATGCTAAGCTCAGCAGGAGAGTACCGCGAATTTTGCCTTCTGCTTCCGGCTGGCGGGCAATACCTTCTACTGCTTGACCCGAGGCATTACCTTGACCGATGCCAGGTCCAATAGCGCCCAAACCAATAGCTAAACCTGCGGCGATAACTGAAGCAGCAGCAACTGTCGGATTCATGATAAATTTCCTTAACTTTGTGTACAGATTGAAAAACAGATAGTGCGTAATTGGTAATTGGTAATTGGTAATTAGTCATCAGTCATTAGTCGTTGGACTGCTGATTTCTGACATATCGCTATTAGCCATTAACCAATTCCAGAGTGTTAATCGTGGTGTTCGTCGCCGTGCCCTTCCAATGCTTCGTGAATGTAAGCTCCTGCCAAGGTGGCAAATACCAAAGCTTGAATCGCACTGGTAAACAGACCCAACATCATTACGGGCAGAGGTACAAACAGGGGAACTAACAGCACCAGCACCGCTACCACTAATTCATCCGCTAAGATGTTACCAAATAAACGGAAACTTAGGGAAAGAGGCTTGGTGAAATCTTCCAAAATCGCGATCGGCAACAAAATTGGGGTTGGTTCGATGTACTTAGTAAAGTAACCCAAACCCCGCCTGCTGAAACCCGCATAAAAATATGCCAGAGAAGTCAGCAAAGCAAGTGCTACCGTCGTGTTGATGTCGTTAGTCGGAGCAGCTAGTTCGCCTTCTGGCAACCTAATTAGTTTCCAAGGAACTAAGGCCCCCGACCAATTCGATACAAAAATAAACAGGAACAAAGTGCCAATAAATGGCAGCCAGGGACGGTACTCTTTCTCGCCGAGTTGATTTCTAGCCAAGTCTCGAATGAATTCTAAGGCGTACTCCATGAAATTTTGCATTCCGCGCGGAATTCTCTGCATATTGCGAGTTGCCGCCAGGGAAGCTATCAGGAGGAGAGCAATCACAATCCAGGAGGTGATGAATACCTGCCCGTGAACTTTGAGATTGCCTATGTGCCAGTAGAAATGCTTGCCAACTTCCAACACAGCGAAGGGAAGAGCATTAAAGGCATTTAAGACATTTAGCATTTCCATTCACAAGAAGTTCACACAGTGGAGGGTTCACCGACTGCCTGACCCATTGACGGGATCGGGAATGAACAGGCTTTGCAGCATATAAAACACGAGCGCGCCCTTATATGTCAGAAATCCCAAAAATACGGGCAAAATGTGTAGCTGATTCCACTGAGTTGCTACTACAATCAACCCAATAAATACAGCCAACCGATTTTTACTCAGACTCCTCTTTTGCGGGCCGAGGCGCTCAACGTCTTTGGCCAACATTCTCAAGTAAACCACACCTACGATCGCCCCAATCAAGTAATTTAGGGCAATGTTGAGCGAATAAAAAATCCACACAGAGATAAAAATTATTCCCGTGAAAGCGAGTGTGACTACAAACAACTGTTGCTGAAGTTTGTAGAAATCTTGCATAGCATCAGTGGACTCCGGTTCGGACGAACCTGTCTGAGAGATGTCCTGCGTTTGGGCGGTGGATGCGCGAGATTGATCTGACAAGGTTACTTGACTTTCAAAGCAGTCGGTGTTAGTTGACTCCCACTACAATTAATTCGGTTGAAACCGTCTTGTAGCGACAAGTGTGACAAACGTTACAGATCGCACACTTCACATCGAATAATACCACGTGCAGGTAACATAACTTAAAAAAAATGAATTTTTTGATGGGTTTATCAGAACGGTCTGCCTGAGCCACTTGACCTCGCTCGGCAAGCGTGCCGAACCGTTCCGAATCCTGAAGCTACAAGGCTTTTATGCAGACAGCCGCAGATTTTATGAATATTTATAATGTTGTCGCGATCGCCCGGACTCTGGACTCAACTTTAGCACTTTTGCGGCGACAGCGATGAACGGTGAGGTTCTAACCAGCAACCAGCGTCAATCGCTGCGGTCGAAACTACTCCCAGTTGGTGAGGGCAGCGGGGTACGGGATCGTTCTCCAGCCTGATGGGGGTACCATCATCGGTTCGTAGCAAGCAACAGTATCAAAGGTTCCAGGCTGTGCTTTGAACTCAACTTGTTGTCCGGGCCGATAGCCGAATGCTTCGTCCCAGTCTACATCTGCACAGAAGTCCACGATCGGCTTCCTGTAATTAGTAGTCTTTGATACTGATTTTAGAGACGATTTGTGAACGTTGCCAGCATTTAGTAGTTTTAGATACAAAAAATCAATTGACAGGAGTGTATGTACAGGCGGTTCGTGCAGTCTTGTGCGGGACGGTTAGCCAGAGTAGGAACTAGAGGCAGGGCAAGTGACCTATGATTCAACGAGGTGAAACTCTTTAACAGCCGGGAGAAAGTTTCTATTTTCGTGGCTCGATCGACTAAGCTTGATCAAAGCAAATCGCTGTAGAGGCTGCAAACTCGCCCACTGTGCCAAAGAAATTGTCACCCCGAGCTCTTGCGCTTTTGCAGAAACAGACTCCGGTACAGTTGCAGCATCCATCCACGGGGGATTTTCATCAACAGCCAAATCAGTTCCCGGTTTGCCTGTATGTTGAATTAATATTTTATTTAGCTGTTCTCGGTAATCAATAATTTCTGCTGGTGTCAAGCAAGGTTTCTCTACAAGGATTTCACGTTCTGCTTGGTTAAAATGATTCCAATCCTGCAACTTTAATTTAATACCGCAAGTATCTAACTTGAGACGTACCTGCATCGGGATGCAGCGCAGGGCTTCTACAAAGTCAGCTTCAAATTCAAAGAACATATATTTAGCAAGTTTATTTGAGTTGTGAATGATCTTTTTTTTATTAACCGCAGAGGGCGCAGAGGGCGCTGAGTAAGAGAGGAGGGGGAAGGTGAAAAGAAATTGATGGAGGTTTATTGCTCTCTATCAATAATTGCAGAAAATCGAGTCAGCATTTATAATTAAATAATATTACAAACTATTGACATGGATACCGTAGACTACCTTCGGATTAGCTTGATAGACCGCTGCAACTTCCGCTGTCTCTACTGTATGCCGGAAGGTAGCGAGTTGGACTATGTATTGCAGCAGCAGTTGTTAACTCACTCGGAATTGCTAACTCTGCTGCGGGAAGTTTTTATACCCGTGGGATTTACCAAGTTTCGGTTGACTGGTGGGGAACCGCTGCTGCGACCTGGGGTGGTCGAACTGGTGAGGTCGATCGCCTCGATGCCCGAAACGCGAGATTTATCCATGACAACTAACGGATTTTTGCTGGCGGGAATGGCGGAAAATCTCTACAATGCTGGTTTGCGCCGGATTAATATTAGTTTGGATTCCCTGGAACCGGAGACTTTTGATAAGATAATTGGTAGTCGGGGACGATCGCGGTGGACGCAGGTTTGGGAGGGAATTCAAGCGGCTTATCAAGCAGGATTCGACCCGCTGAAACTGAATGTGGTGGTAATTCCCGGTGTGAATGACAGCGAAATATTGGATTTGGCTGCATTAACTATTAACCGCAATTGGCACGTTCGTTTTATTGAGTTTATGCCGATCGGGAATGGGGATTTATTTGGCGATAAAGGTTGGGTAGCTTCGGCCGAATTGCGGCAACAAATTAGCGATAAATACGGGTTAGCCGAGTCGGGAGTGCGCGGAAATGGGCCGGCGGATGTGTTTCAAATTCCGGGGGCGAAGGGCACTTTAGGATTTATC
This sequence comes from Microcoleus sp. K4-B3, assembly GCF_036704615.1. Taxonomy (NCBI): domain Bacteria; kingdom Bacillati; phylum Cyanobacteriota; class Cyanophyceae; order Oscillatoriales; family Microcoleaceae; genus Microcoleus; species Microcoleus sp. K4-B3. The sequence goes on along the minus strand of NZ_JAUBSF010000040.1, from coordinate 45,747 downwards.
AGCCAAATGTCCGAGTGTTTTTGCGATCGCTGCAACCGGATGCGTTTGTCTGCTGACGGGTGGCTGCGGCCTTGTCTGCTGAACGAAACGGGGCAAATTGACTTAAAAACTGCTCTCCGCAGCGGGACTCCTACAAGCGAATTGCGCGATCGAGTGCGGCACATATTAGAGATTAAACCGGAGATTAATTTCAAGCAGCGAGATTCGGGAACTACTCAAGGAAATTACAGCCGCACAATGTCTCAAATCGGTGGCTAAAACTCCCCTTCCAGGACTTGTTGGGCCGTCAAGTTCAACTGCGGAAAAGTCGGCGATATCAGCGCTTGTTCCCCTTGAAAAACCCCAACTTCGACATACTCACCTGATTCTAGTCGTAGTACCGCTACTATCTCCTCTTGAGGGTCAACAATCCAATATTCAGGGATACCCCGCGCTGCATATTGAGCTCGTTTACTAATGTAATCGCGATCGCGCCCAACTCTACCTGGACTAACAACCTCGACAACCAACTGAGGAGGTGGCATAGTTTGGGTGATGGTTAGCCTGGTTGCTGTCAGCAAGATGTGTTCGGGGCGCAAAACCACCAAATCTGGGTAGCGGTTAGCAGCATCGCCCTCCCGCAAGATAGGAACTTGGATTTCGCACAGGTGAAGTTTGATACACCGCCAAGGGATGCCAGTATTAACAAGCACTAAAAACAGATAGCTGACAATGGCGGTGTTGGGTTCGGATTCGGGCGGCAATGTTACTAACTCTCCATCAATTAATTCGTAGCGGTTGTCGGTGTCGTCCTCATAGGTGAGGTACTCTTCAAAGGTGAGTTTTTGTTTTTGGGCTTGTGTCATCTTTTACCTTCCAGGATTGCTATTGTTATTAAAATATTTACACATCCATTTTCTCCTTGTAAATCGGTGGCTAAAACTCCCCTTCCAAGACTTGTTGGGCCGTCAAGTTCAACTGCGGAAAAGTCGGCGATATCAGCGCTTGTTCCCCTTGAAAAACCCCAACTTCGACATACTCACCTGATTCTAGTCGTAGTACCGCTACTATCTCCTCTTGAGGGTCAACAATCCAATATTCAGGGATACCCCGCGCTGCATATTGAGCTCGTTTACTAATGTAATCGCGATCGCGCCCAACTCTACCTGGACTAACAACCTCGACAACCAACTGAGGAGGTGGCATAGTTTGGGTGATGGTTAGCCTGGTTGCTGTCAGCAAGATGTGTTCGGGGCGCAAAACCACCAAATCTGGGTAGCGGTTAGCTGCGTCGCCCTCCCGCAGGATCGGAACTTGGATTTCGCACATATGTGTTCTGATCAGCCTCAGTGGGATGAACCCGCTACTAGCCAGAGTGAATAGTAGATAGTTAGCAATGAAATTGTTGGGGCCCGATTCTGGTGGCAATGTTACTAACTCTCCGTCAATTAATTCGTAGCGGTTGTCGGTGTCGTCCTCATAGGTGAGGTACTCTTCAAAGGTAAGTTTCTGTTTGTGGGCTTGTGTCATCTTTTACCTTCCAGGATTGCTATTGTTATTAAAATACTTACACATCCGAGGGAAGCGGCGGCCGCAGTGATTTTCATTGAATTAACAAGCTGGGTAGCACTGTCCGATCGACACGGGGCGATCGGCTCGACACCACAAGCAAGGCTACAAAATGCACCATCTGGCGGGGTCTAGCGGGTTTTGGGATGATTCCACCTGTGGCAGTAGCAAGGCTGGCAGAGTTGCATCACAGGCAAAGTTTGCGGGTCTAGCGTGGGTCTAACGTCTGGCAAGGTTGCCACGGTCGGAGCGATCGGATTGGAGCGGTGGCGGTCTAGCTTTTTTGCGTCCTGTAAATCAGGATATGCCGATATCCTGATGTAGTAGCAAGGGTTACAGAGCTTAGGCTGAGAAATAGCGCTTTCCAATAAGCTAAATTCTGATCACAATAAAATAAATATTACTGAGAGGCAAACGACATGAGCCGAGAGGAAGCACTGCGACGAATTGAGAAGGTTGCTGATGAAAATTTGAGTGAATTAGATTTATCGGGGCTGCAATTGGAAGAAGCGCCGCTGGAAATTGCCAAGTGTATGTATCTGGACTCGCTTTCCCTCAGTTGCAATCAAATTACCTTCATCCCAGAGTGGCTCGGGCAACTGCGTAATTTGACACGCCTTGACCTTAGTTACAATCAGATTACCTCCATTCCAGAAGCGTTAAGGTCACTGTCGGATCTAATACGGCTTGACCTTAGTTGCAATCAAATTACCTCCATCCCAGAAGCGTTAGGGCAACTGTCCAATCTGATATCGCTTTTCATTGAGCAGAATCAGATTACCTCCATCCCAGAAGCGATTGGGCAACTGTCCAATCTGAGAACTCTTTTACTCCATGAAAATCAGATTATCTCCATCCCAGAGGCGATTGGGCAACTGTCCAATCTGAAAAATCTTATCGTCTATAATAACCAGATTACTTCCATCCCAGAAGCGATTGGGCAACTGTCCAATCTGGAAATCCTTAACCTCGGTCAGAATCAGATTACCTCTATCCCAGAAGCAATTGGGCAACTGTCCAATCTGGAAATCCTTAACCTCAGCCAGAATCAAATTACTCAAATTCCAAAGGTGATCGGACAACTATCTAATCTAAAACGGCTTACCCTTGGTAGCAATCAGATTACTGAAATCCCAGAGGCGATTCGTAGTATGGAGAATTTGGGAAAACTAGATTTGCGAACCATTCCCGATTCTTACTTCCACACCCGCAATCCAGCGCTACCTGAGCTAGATGCTGAGCGTCAGAAAATTAAATCTGAGGAATATTTTGACACTGAAATTCTTCAAGACGCCAGACAACGGATAACTGCTTCTATTGTGCAGCGACAGGGACAGGCTGGATTTCGACGTAAGTTGTTAATTGCTTACGGTGGTCGATGTCCAATAACTGATTGTGATGTAGAGTCAGCTATCGAAGCGGCACATATAATTCCATATCAAGGTACTCAAACCAATCATCCAACAAATGGTTTACCGCTCAGAGCCGACATACACACTCTGTTCGATTTGCATCTACTATCAATTCGACCAGATACCAATGAAGTAGTGATTGCCCCTGAACTCGTCGGTACCTGTTACCACGATTTGGCTGGTCGGAAACTGACTTTACCACAGGATCAAAAAACAGCACCCAATCAAAACGCTCTCAGCAAGCATTATGAAACTTTTCTCAGCAAGTGCAAAATTGGTTAAGTATAAAGGTTATAAGGTCTAGATGGGAAAAATTGACAAATCCGACCAAGATAATATCCGCTTCTATTCCCTGTGTAGTTGGGGTGGGAACCATTAGTGAAGATTGAATGTTATCATGTTGACATAGAGAAAATTTTGGGGGTTAATCAGATATGGTTATAACTATTCTAGGGCAAGCAAGAGGAGGAATAGCGCTAACAAGTTTTGACGCTGTATTTTACGCCATAACATTTCTGGTTCCCGGATTTATTATGGATTTAACATTATCTATTTTTGCCCCTAGAAGGCAGGAAGATTTACAAATTTCCCTCTTGCGATTTTTGACTCTGAGTTGTGTCAATTATGCAGTTTGGTGTTGGCTGATTTATTTAATATTTTTTACAACATATAGAGAGGTTTTATCTGGTTTTTACACTGCTGTATTTCTGGGAGTTTTTGTGTTTATTAGCCCGCTAGCAATTGGAGTCTTACTTGGATTTTTCAGCCAAAAAGAATGGATTAAAAAAATCTTAAATAGATTGGGATTAAATACAATTTCTAGCACTCCTACAAGCTGGGACTATAAGTTCAGTAAACTTAATGAGTCTGTATGGCTAAAAGTAATTTTGAAAGACGGCACTACAGTAGCAGGGTATTCCGGCATTAACTCCTTTGCTTCATCGATTAGCTCAGAGCGTGACTTGTATATTGAGGAAATGTACACGATTGATACTAATAACTCGTGGGAAAGGCTAATCCCCCCTCGTAGCATCTTGCTAAAAGCGGAAGAAATAAAGTATATTGAATTTTGGAACGATAAACAGGAGGAAGCTAATGTCTAACGAAAAGCAAGAACGGTTGGATGGCTACCAAGCCAAAAAGTCAAATCCCCCAGAAAAACGGACTCCACCCAAAGGTGGTTCTAATGTCACTCCTCCGCCTAAAGAGAAAAAAGAGAAAGATTAACGACACAATATCCCAAACGCCTCATCGAAGTTGACCTCCCCATCAAGCGGATTTCTGCCCCCGCCAGACGGGAAAAATCTATCCGTCACGGGCATATTTCAACGCTGCATATTTGGGGAGTTAACTGGTTCCCAGACTAGAGCCTGGGAACCGAGATCCAGAGGCTCTGCCTCGCTAACGGATAAAAACAAAAACAGGAGGCAGAGCCTCATGGAATGTGTTCCCAGGCTAGAGCCTGGGAACGAGCAAACACCTACGCTTTGCGCTTCCGACGGCGAATCAGCACACTCATCACTTGCTTCGGATTAGCTGCACGTTGTACGGGACTCCAATCACCGACTTCGGCAAATCCCAGGCGGTACAAAGTGAGTATGGTTTCCCTGACACCCTTGGGCGAACCTGTCACCGTTACACACACCACATCCTGTTCCGATTCTGCTGCTGAGTCGTCATTTGAGCGATCGAATTTGTTGTCGTCAGGCAAGAATTCCTGTGACATAATTATGTTCTCCTGGTTTTGGGTTTTCTAGAAAAACCCAAAAACCCAGCCGCCCCGCATTTCAACGCATAGCAGGGCGGCTACAGAGAGTGTTATCATACTCCGTTAGCCTCCAGACTGCTGATACCAGTTTGGCGGTTATGCTGTCCATTGCTGCTCGCAACAGCTTTGGGCAGTGCAACTAGATTTTTGGGCGACGCCGGCTACTTCCTCTACAAGCAAAGCAACCTCTAACTTCAAAGCGTAGCCGCAGAGGGGGGCCTGTGTCAATCCATTTGGGATTTGGGATTTTACGGGAAGTTACCCACAATCAGGAGACGGCAGTGCCGTTTCCCTACAGTTAATCTGGCGATGGTTACATCTGTTGCGAGGGGGATCGATCAATTATTTTGGGGTAGGGAAACGGCATTGCCGTGTCCTCAATTCCCCTGTTGTCGATTGTTATATCCGATCGGACGGTGTTAGCAAAATTAGCTGTTTTGATAAGATCGATCGCACTTCATCCAATCCAATCTCCACATTCCCTAAAATCTCCCCAACAGTCTTCTCTCCTTTACCTTGCCCAGGCGAGGTTCCCTCTTTCTCCCCCCCTTGGCAAGGGGGGGCTGGGGGGGGTACACAACCTTGCAAAAACTCAAATTCCGCACTTGACAAATTGATCAATTGGTAGTTGCAATCAAACACTTGTTGACTAGGCCAACCGTGCATACAACTACTCAACTCTGGAATTGCAGCCAAAAGTGCCTTATCGTCCGACCAATCAATTTTATTAACAGGCTTTTTGCCCAAGAAAAACTCGTAATGAGTGATTTCCGTATCCAACAATTCAATTAATCGATAAAGCTCCCGTTCCGTCAAACCCTGAGCTCTTTCTATCAATTCCGGCGCTTTCCCCACAAGTCTTTCTAACTGCCAATATCCGGGATTTGAGAAACCGATAAATTCCAATCCCGAAGCGTCAATTAACTCGAACAAAGTCTCAATATTGTAGTCAATTTCCTGGGGGTGAACGTACATATCAGCAAAACATTCGTCCCGCTGATTTTCTCCTGCCCAACGCTGTTTTTCGTACTTGACAAGACGGTTGTTTTCTGGTAAAGAAGCAAAGATTTGACGGCCGACTTTGACGCCATCGGGATAGTCACCTTTTTTCGGGCCTTGGAGAAGTCCGATCGCCCTTTGCATGAGTTGAATTTCCCAGCGTCCGAGCTCAGCATACACAAAAATGTGCATCAAACCGCCCTCCGCCAACTTCGCCGCCAGCGCTTGAATGCCCCGGATCGGATCGGGTAAGTGGTGGAGCACGCCCACGCAGTTGATCAAATCAAACTCGCCCTCTAACTCGGCGGCATCGTACAAGCTGAGGTGGCGAAAATCAGCTTCGCGCGCTCCCGATCGCCGACAGCGTTCTTGTGCTACCTTCAAAGCACCTTCACTCAGGTCGATCGCCGTCACCGAAGCTTCTGGATTGAGGTGAATCAGATAATCCGTACTCGAACCAGTGCCGCAGCCAGCATCTAAAATCCGAACATCTAGTTTTGGCGGCTTTTGGCCGGTGCAAAAATTGTAAGCATCAGGCCAACTCCAGCGCCAGTTGTACCCTGGAGGCGGTTCATCTGACAAAGGATCGGGCGGGAAAGGGAAAGTATCGTACAGCCGCCGCACGGCAGCACTGATATCAGGCGTAGTATCCATAGGTGAGGTAGTAGTGCGTGAGTTTTGAGATTGGTTGTCAGTAGCTACGGGCGAACAGCGCTACGCGATGCACTTCTATTGCTTCGTTACTCGCCACAAAAGTGTCGCTTCGCTTCGCTGGCGTTGGGCAAGCCTGAAACAGAGGGATCGGACGATCGACTAACCCCTGGTAGCCAAGCCCTGACAGCTTCTGCGTAATAAAACTTATCATTTTTTCTCATATAAGCTCTCTTAAATCTATACAATAAATCTCGACAGGCTTTTTAACAAACAAGGACTGTCAATAACCCACCGCTGAACTGTCGGGTAAAGCGGAGGCGTCTCTCAAGAGAGCAAGAGGCCCCGAAACAGGCAGAAGAAAATTTTTGATTTTCTTTTCCCTTAATTGACGGCACTGGCTGCAATCGCCCAAAGGCAACTCTCCTGCCGAGTCTTTTTTTCCACGGGTATACCGGCGGATCGCAGCGGAGGGAGTACCCCGTGCCTGCCTTCGGATCGGACATTTCCCCGCAGGCAGAAAGATGAAACCAAAACATTTTAATCTAAGAAAGTAAGCGCGCCCGAACCTCGTGACAGGTAAAGGCAAAAAGTAAACAAAGCAAAAATACCTACTTTGACCTGCATCAGAAGGCAAGGTTAGTCTGGTTAAATGCTGCAACTATTTGGATAGGGAGCTAAGGAGTCTAATGACTGTAAAGGCAAGTGGTGGAAGCTCGGTTGCGCGTCCGCAACTATATCAAACTGTACCGGTCGCAACAATTTCGCAAGCAGAACAGCAAGACCGCTTTCTACAGCGGGGCGAACTCAGCGAACTAGCAAGTTATTTCAGTTCCGGGGCTCTTCGGATCGATATCTCTGCGACGCTGACCCAAAACTCGGAACTGATCGTATCCCGCGCAGCCAACCGGATTTTTACCGGCGGTTCCCCGCTGGCATTTTTGGAAAGACCACAAGAACCTGCGATGGCTGTAGCAGGCGCGGCTCGCGGCGGCTCGGGGAATGTCTCTGAAGGCATGAAACTGGGAACTGTTACCTACGTTGAAGGTCGCGCAGGCGGCGGCGGCAACGGCTCAGGCGGCGGCGGATTCTTGGGGCTGGGAAATCTGTTTTCGGGCAACGGTGGCGGCTACAGCGGCCCAATCCCAGCAGGATTTCAGCCGATCAATGTCTCGCGCTACGGCCCGGGCAACATGACCAAATCTCTGCGGGACTTGAGCTGGTTTTTGCGCTACATCACCTACGCGATCGTAGCTGGCGACCCGAATATTATTTCGGTGAACGTGCGCGGATTGCGGGAAATCATCGAAAATGCTTGCTCTTCGGCGGCCACTATTGTGGCAATGCAGGAAATGAAGGCAGCATCTTTGGGCTATTTCAGAAACAATGCAGAGGCCGCGGCGATCGTCGGACAATATTTCGAGGTAGCGATTACCGAATTCAAAGCTCCCACACCTTCAGACAAGGTGCGGCAGCGCGAAAGCAACGACCAGCAAGGGCTGCAACTGCCTCAAATCTACTTCAACGCAGCCGAGCGACGGTCGAAATTCGTCATGAAAACCGGCCTGTCTTCGGCAGAAAAGCTAGAAGTAATCAAAGCAGCTTACCGCCAAGTATTCGAGCGCGACATTAGCCGCGCTTACAGCCAAAGCATTTCTGACTTGGAATCCAAAGTCAAAAATGGCGAAATCTCGATGAAAGAGTTTATCCGCCGGTTGGGTAAATCTCCTCTGTACCGCCAGCAATTCTACGAGCCGTTTGTCAACAGCCGCGCTGTTGAATTGGCAGCCCGTCACTTCCTAGGCCGCGGTTTGAGCTCGCGGGAGGAATTTAGCAAGTATTTTGCGATCGTCACTAAAGGCGGCTTGGCAGCTCTCGTAGATGCGATGGTTTATTCCCAGGAATATTCCGACTACTTCGGCGAAGAAACCGTGCCTTACCTGCGCGGTTTGGGCCAAGAAGCTCAGGAATGTCGCAACTGGGGCCCGCAAATTGATTTGTTCAATTTCAGCGCTCCGTTCCGCAAGGTTCCTCAGTTCATCACCTTGTTTGCGGGCTACACTCAGCCGCTACCAGACCAGCACGTTTACGGTGTTGGCAATGACCCCTTAGAAATTCAGTTCGGCGCGATTTTCCCGAAAGAAACTCGCAACCCCAAGAACCGTCCAGCTCCCTTCGGCAAAGACACTCGCCGTATCCTGATCCGTCAAGGTGCCGGGATTGAAAATCAATTGAGCAACCCGGATGCTCGCGGTAAGGCTCCAGGCTCTCTGGGCCCCAAGGTCTTTAAACTAGACCAGTTACCAGGCGGCTATGTGGCTTCCAAGAAAACTGCCCGCGGTGTCTCTAGCAGCTACAGCAACAGTTCTAGTGTCAAATATACCGAAAGTTCCACTCAAGCGGTGATTCGGGCTGCTTACCTGCAAGTGTTCGGTCGCGACGTGTTCGATGGCCAGCGCCAAAAGGTGGCTGAAATTAAGCTGGAAAACGGCGACATTCCGATGCGCGAGTTTATTCGGATGTTGGCGAAGTCAGACGTGTTCCGCAATATGTACTGGAGCAAGCTGTACGTTTGTAAGGCGATCGAGTACATTCACCGCCGACTCCTGGGACGCCCTACCTATGGCCGCCAGGAAATGAACGCTTACTTTGACATTTGCGCCAAGAAGGGTTTCTACGCGCTAGTCGATCAAATCATCGACAGTCTGGAGTACAACGAAGCTTTCGGGGAAGATACAGTACCCTACGAGCGCTACGTGACTCCCGGTGGTTTGTCGATGCGGACGATGCGATCGAGTTCCGTCGCTGACCAAAATCTCCAAGCTCAGATTGCGGACACGCCTCGGTTTATCGAACTCGGTGTAGCAGGCGATCGGGGCGATTTGGATCTGCAAAATCGGATTGCTCAAGGTGTCAGCAAGCGACGCGAACAAACTAAGGTTTTCAAGCTGACGACTACTTCGGACAAGGTAGCTTTGAAAACTTTAATTCAAGCTGCTTACCGTCAAGTTTTTGAACGCGACTTGAATCCCTACGTTGTGAAGAATGAATTCACGGCGCTTGAAAGCAAACTTGGCAACAATGAAATCAATCTCAAGGAGTTCATTGAAAGTTTAGGTTGTTCGTCGCTGTACGTCAAACAGTTCTATGCACCTTATCCAAATACTAAGGTGATTGAGTTGGGCACGAAGCACTTCTTGGGCCGCGCTCCCCGCAATCAAGCGGAGATTCGGACGTACAACCAAATCTTGGCAAGTAAAGGCATTAAGGGCTTTATCAACGCGATGTTGAACAGCGTTGAATATGCTGAGGCTTTTGGTGAGGATACTGTTCCTTACCGCCGCTTTCCGACTCTACCGGCTGCTAATTTCCCGAATACTGAAAGACTGTACAACCAGTTGACTAAGCAGAATGGTGAGATTGTGGTTCCGAGTTTTGAGCCTGCGGCTGCTACTGACAGAAGCTAGATTGATTTGAGGTTTGAGATGTTAAATTGCTGTTAATTTAACGTCTCAAATTAGTTGAAGGGCTGGTGTAGTTACCAGCCCTTTTTTTGTATAATTTGGAGTTTTTTTAACCGCAGAGGGCGCAGAGGGCGCAGAGTGAGGAAAGAGAGAGTGTGCTAGTGGGAGTTGTTTGCTTCATCGCGTGTTCCTCGACGTGAAAGTGTCAACTACAATGGATTATGTCGTGCTTAGCACAGATTTTTTGTTTAAGTCCCGCTACCAAAGATAAGGTGATTATGATTGACAAACAAACTGCATACAAAATTGTGAAAGACGAGATCGAAAGTTCATACAAACTTGAGGGCAATGAAGTAGTTATTATAGACGATCGAATCATTGAGGAAGATTTCGGTTGGATATTTTTTTACCAGAGCAGGCGCGCATTAGAAACAAATATGATTCGTTATAAAATAGTAGGAAATTATCCAATCATTGTGGACAGATTGGATGGCAGTATTCATTATCTAGATGTAGAAAATGGAATCAATGTTGGAATTAGTTTGTATAAGGAAAATAGGGGGAAAGTTATTGAAAATTATTCCGATATAAATGGCTTTCTTGAATGTTATATGGCAAAAACAGGCCAAGGCGACTTTTCGAGTGATGAAGCAGCTATTCAATATTATATTACTTACGCCAAATCAAGGAAAGTTCAAGAAGTAATAGAACAAGGGAAAGGCCTTCTAAAAAAAACACATTTTCCTTGGGAAAGGATAAGCGAGTTAACTGAGCGCTCTTTTGAAACTCCACAGAAAGCTCGACAATGGTTGGTAGAAATAATTTCACTGCTCGAATCTACTAAGTAGTCGGACATAGGCTCTACCTCTTTCTCGTTCCCAGGCTGAGCCTGGTAACGCATATCCAGAGGCTCTGCCTCGTGTTTATACAATTATTGAAATTGGTAAAATTCTAGCATCAGTTTTATTTTTTGCTGTAGTTTTTCCTCACTTTCAAGTTGACGTTGTTGCGAGCGATAGGCTGGTCACAGGTCAAAACCAGGCTTCAGCAGGTGTACGCGAACGAATGGTAAGATTTATGGAAAATAGCACTGTCAGTCGATTTGACATTTGAGATTTTAGATTTTAGATTTACTACACACATGAATCTGGGAGCTTGAACAAGAGTCTAAAATTTTGCTCTCTCTACGACTGTTGTCCTTCGCAAGTATCCGTTTTTGCTCGGTGCCAAATCTGCTGAATTGGTGCAGCCAACAGTTTTAAATTTGCCACTGGATTTGCTGCTGCAATTAGATTTGAGGTTTGAGATTTGAGCCAATCTGGACTTGATAATTGCATCGGGGCGGGTGCAAGTACCCGCCCTTTCTACATTCGGTTAACCGTACTAAAATAGCCACTTTGACGCGAGAACATTACCGCCAACTCTTCGTCTTTGATTTCAATATACAAAATCGCGATCGCCACAGACAGAGCGATTGCCTAGTTATCTATCGGGTATTAGTGACTTCCCTTAATGCCCAGCCTGCAAAAATTAGGTATAATTGGTGAGTGCGTATTTTGATAGAAGTACAAAAAAAATACCAATGTAGGCAAGCTCCCAACCCCGATAGTGATGAGTCATTCCTAATCTAAAATCTCAAATTTTATGAGCTACATCGAGATCTTGGCTGCCAAATAAAATATCAGAATAAACTGGCCACTTGTTCTGATTAGTAAAATTGCTAAATGAATAAGGTATTAGGGCATAATGTTGTGAAAGATGGAACAGGGTATGGAACTAAATTTACAGAAATTTTATAGGGCCTGCAATCCCAGCTACACCCTGGCAGTAGCAAATCAAAAAGACCGACAATACTATATCGATTTCTCATCAGTGCGGGGCGGCACAATTGTAGAACAATTGGAGCGCACCATCAGCCGCCTGTCCCCCGATGCACCTACCTGTCAATTATTCACCGGTCACATCGGCTCTGGTAAATCAACAGAATTGCTGCGGCTGCAAGCTCAATTGCAGCAACAAGGATTTCATGTTGTTTACTTTGAATCGAGTAAAGACTTAGACATGGCAGATGTAGATATCACTGACATTTTGTTGAGCGTTGCTCGTCAGGTGAGCGAAAGCATCGAGAAAATGAAAATCAAGCTGCAACCGACGGGTTTTAAAGCTTTGCTCAAAGGGGTTGCTGAGGTTTTTCAAACTCAAATAGATTTGAGGGCTGAAGCTAATGTCCCTGGTTTTGGGGAAATAAATGCCAGCACGGAGGGAGAATTTTCTCTGGCGTTGGGAATTGGAAAAATTACTGCTAAAGCGAAAGATGCTCCGAATCTGCGATCGGAGTTGAGGCAATATTTGGAGCCGCGAACAAACGTAATTTTAGATGCACTGAATAAGGAGTTGCTGGAGCCGGCTAATCAAGAACTCAAACGCCAAGGGAAACAAGGACTTGTAGTAATTATCGACAATCTCGATCGCATACACCTGTGCGCGAAACCGACGGGGCGGCTGCAGCCGGAATACCTGTTTGTCGATCGCGGCGAGCAGTTGGCAAGACTAAATTGCCACGTCGTGTATACAATTCCTTTGGTGCTGATTTTCTCTAACGATTTGGGCCAGTTGACCAATCGGTTTGGGGTCGATCCGAAGGTTTTGCCGATGGTGCCGGTGCAGTTGAGCGACGGTTCTGAGTGTTCTGAGGGTGTGGAATTGCTGCGGCAGATGGTTCTGGCGCGGGCTTTTCCGACTGTGCAGCCTTCGCAGCGCTATGCTTTGGTTGGCAAAGTTTTCGACTCTGCGGAAACTCTCGATCGCCTGTGTCGAGTCAGCGGCGGTCATGTCCGCAATTTGCTGCAACTGCTGTATAGCTGTCTGCAGAAACAAGACCCTCCTCTGTCGCGGGAAACTTTGGAAAATGTGATCGTCCAGCGCCGCCACCAGCTTACTTTGGCGATCGAACCGGATGAGTGGCAATTGCTGCGCCAAGTATCCGCTACTAAAACTGTGAGTGGGGAAACTAAATACCAAATCTTGCTGCGCAGTCTCTGGGTGTTTGAATACCGTTACGGCGAGGATTACTGGTTTGATGTCAATCCGATTTTGGCTGACGCCAAAGAGTTTCGGCACACAGTTGATAGTGGAGAGTTGACAGTTAACAGTTGACGGTTTACAGTCACTCGGCGAGGCAAATCGCTTCTGAACCAACGAAGTTCACTCCTAGCAGACTAAAGAATAAGGGCCCAACTGTAGCAGGATCTGGTATGAAAACTAACAAAACTCAACCGTTAACAGTCAACAGTCAACAGTCAACTAACAAAAATGATTAAAGGCACTACTAAACTGTTGGGAGTAATTGGTCATCCCGTCGAACATTCTCTGTCGCCGGCGATGCACAATGCTGCTATTTCCCACTTGGGAGTCGATTTTGTTTACCTGCCGTTTCCGGTAAAACCAGGGGATTTAAAAGCTGCTCTTGCAGGATTTGCGGCGATCGGCGTTCGGGGATTTAGCATCACGATTCCGCACAAACAAGCAATCTTACCGCTGCTGTCGGAAGTTTCCCCGATCGCCCGAGCGATCGGCGCAGTCAATACCGTATACCTGACTGACAAAGGTTGGTGCGGCACAAATACTGACGTTGAAGGCTTTCTCGCCCCCCTGCAAACCCCCCCAACCCGCCCTTACCAAGGGGGGGCTAAAGACGCGATTTCTGCCTTAGAAAGGGGCAATACGGCTGTTGAATCTAATTCGCCTCCTTACGAAACAGGGGCTGTTGAATCCTATCCCCCCCCTTACCAAGGGGGGGCTAAAGGGGGTTCCGATTGGAGTCAGAAAGTAGCGGTAATTTTGGGGAATGGCGGGGCGGCGAGGGCTGTTGTGGCTGGATGCGCTCAATTGGGATGTGCAGAGATTCACGTTGTCGGCCGCAGCGAACAAAATTTAGCGGAATTTCAGCAGAGTTGGGTCAATTGTCCGATGCCCGTGCAGAATTTGCAGGTGCATACTTGGGATAATTTGTCAATGTTAATTTCGCAGGCAGATTTGCTGGTGAACACGACGCCTGTGGGGATGTATCCGCAGGGAGAAAAGTCGCCGGTTGCGGCTGGTGCGATCGATCGAATTTCAGCAGGTGCGATCGTCTATGATTTAATTTACACCCCTAATCCTACGCAGTTTCTCAAAGATGCGCAGCTTCGCGGAGCGCGAGCTATTGACGGACTCGAAATGCTAGTTCAACAAGGAGCAGCCGCTTTAAAAATTTGGCTGGATAAAGAATCCGTCCCAGTCGATGTGATGCGCCTCGCCTTGCAGAAGCATTTAGGCTTAAGCTAAGTAGCAATTTACAACTGAATTCGCGCTAAGCTGAGAATTAAAATATACTTGCGCTGCCATTTATGAAATTTCGAGCTATCAGCCTTTTTTTTGCTACTTGCGCGATCGGAATTTTTAGTTTGGTATTCACTCCACCTGCTTGGGCTCTGACGCCGATTAAACTTTCCGACCTTTCTTATCGCGAATGTCCGGCAGAAATGGCAGAAGGAACAGTCACCAGCGGCAGTTCTATGGAAGCTAACTGCTTTTTGATTACTGGGAAAGCTGAAAATAGCACCGGCAAACCAGTTGTGAATGCCGATATTTTCGGCCGCATTTATGATGCCGACGACAATCCGGTGATGCAAAACCGGACTCGCTTGGGTTCTATAGAAGAAGTTCCTCCCGGAGTTAGCGATTTTCAGCTCAGAATTTCGGTTGCCGCCAATCAACGAACACCTTTGAAGCTCAAGCAATTTAAAGCTACAGGTTTTACTGGCGTGGTTCGCCGCTAAGGAAACTCTTTGAGATTTTAGATTGCTAATTTGAGATTTTGGGTTCGCTGTTGACAAACCGCGATGCAGTTTTAGATTTGAGATTGGAGATTTTAGATTGTTGAGTGGCTGGCAATTTCTCATTTCTAATGTATGAGTAACTCCCCAGCTTTTCAACCGGGGAGTTCATGTCACAATCTCAAATCTAAAATTTAGTTGCCGGCAGCTATATCTGCCAAACAATTTAGGCTAGATGCTTAAAAGCTTAAGCTTTTCCCACTACAATGATGTTTGCAAGCTGGTCAAAAGACCGATCAAGAATTCCGAGCCGAACTGAAGTACAAAAAACGCAATCAGCGGCGAAAAGTCAATCCCTCCTAAGGGGGGGATAATCGATCGGAATAGATTGAGGTAAGGGTCTGTTAACTGACTCAAAATGGAAAACGGGGGGTCGTACCAATTGATGTTAGGGAACCAGCTTAACAGCACCCGAAAAATCATCAGGACTAGATAGATTTGCAGAAATGTCGCTAGCGTGGTTGCCAAAAGGCCTATTGAAGAACTCATAAATTTTGCTTGTAGTTTTGAGTAAAGTTTACAGACACTTTAACTTTTAGTTTAGCATAGCTGGGGGAGTGGGGGGGAGTGGGAGTGGGGGGGAGAGGGGGAGCGTTTTTGTTGTTCCTTGTTCCTTCTGTCTCCCGCTTTTAGCTGGAAAGATGAAAAGAGAAATGTGCGACAGTTTGCCGATCGCCCGCATCGATCTGCCAGACTAATCTAAAATTTTAAATGGATTCAGGAGTCTTGGGCGATCGAACCCTCGCTGTTGTGGGCCTGCGAGTTCCCGTTTACGTCGCCGAGTTGCAACCGCACGTCATCTATTGCCTGATTTAGCTGAGCAATTTTATCTTCTAAACTCAGCCTTGCTACTTCCATGCTGTCGGCTTCGAGTTGACTGGCTTTCCTCTGGCGGATCTTTCTTGTCTTTGCTTCTGAAGGTTCACTCAGCAAAGCTTCCGCAGCGCGCCGCGACAGCACCGTGCCCAAAACTGCACCCACCAAGCCGCCAACGGCAGCTCCGGCAATAAATCCCCCTGTAAAACCCTCTCGATTGCTCATGGCTCAACTCAACTGCGCGATATTTCTTTGATTTGTTTATTTTGACACTCTCCCGGTGAGAAACCGGCAGACGATCGTTCGATTTTAGATTTTATACTTTTGATTAAAGAATTGAGATGCCGATCGGGAAAATGAGCGGGAGGGACAAAAGCCCAAAGGGGCATCAAGCCGGTTAGTTGTCAGGTAAGGCGAGAATTCCGACTTCAGAGTTAAAGCGGATCATTTCCAAAGATCGATCGCCATAAAGATCTTCAATGTGTTCCAAGCAGCACTCGATCGCGAAATCGTTCAATTCAGCCGGCTCAATGCCGTACATTTCCTGAAACACCTCTGAGTCTACCCGACAAAAGCGCGGTCGATCGGCATAAATTCCGCATTCTCGGGTCGCTTTGTCAAAATTGATACACCAACCGTCATCTCCGACTAAGCTCAAGTAGAGCGCTAATTCGTCTTCAGATAAATACTCGTCTAAGTCAGGGCGCTCTGTTGGGTCGAGGTAACAACAAGCACCGCACTGCTTTACGCAACGCCAAGTAGCCATAGTTTGATTTGAGATTTTAGATTTGAGATTTTAGATTCGGAGCAGAATGTGGAAAATGCCAAACTTTAGGAGATAGGGGCTCCTCAAGTATATCAATTGCCAGCGCCGGAGGCCCCGAGTCCGAAGGGGGCGGTGCGATTGTAGATTTGAGATTGCGAGCATTTTCTCGCAAGGGGCATCAAGTCCCCGGTTCCCTGTGACTGAGAGGTCGATCGTAGTTTACATTTTGTTGAATTTTGTAAAGTTCCTTAAAAAATAGGGACGATAGCCCGGTAAAATCAGAAGCGGATTTTCTAATTCAACAATCTAGACTTAATCACTACAGTCAGGAGGACACATGGACTTTATAACCGATCTTTTCAGCGGCCTGGGCGGTGTAAACTACCAACTCATTGTTCAGGTAGCTTTACTCGCAGCCGTCGTGCTTTCGGGCCCGATCGTGATTTTTCTGCTGGCAGCTAAAGGCGGCGACTTGTAATTTTAGCACGCTCCGGGGCGATCGAGAGTTGGGAGTTTTGAGTTTTAAATTATTCAAAATTTAAAACGCTCGATCGCCAATTTTCCCTGCTGCACGAGCTTTGTTATCAAATAGCGAGTTATCAAATACCGAGGGCGTGTTTAGCAGTTTGAATCAAATTCTCAAAAAAAGGTAGAGATACATCAACTTCTCTAGCATCTTTGCGGGAGTTGCCTAACAAACCGATGTTTTGTCCGGGTGCAACAGCCAAAACTTGCCCTTGAGAGTTGCGAATTCTCAATTCCTCGATCGAGCCGGCGGGAGACAGACTGCAAGAATAAGTGCGATCGCAATAATCAAACTCCACTTTTCCAAACATCGGCGGCCTGGAACTAGCAGCACCTGCGGGCAGCCGGACACCCAACAATTCTAACTCCACCGATGTCTTGCCATTAAAACTATTTTCCCGCAATCGGTAAGCAATATCAACCCGCCGAGGCAAAGGAAAATATTCGCCCCAACGCCAAGCAATCGCCTTCACACTAGCAGATAAATTTCCATCTTGAGTTGCAGTTAGTTTAACGTGACCTCCTTTACCAACAATTTTCTGTTCAGTTATGCAAACATTAGGCGTCCAAAATACAGGAGCCTTATTTTCAATCCCGCAAGGTTCCAGAGCATCAATTTGTCGGTAAAGGTCGAGATTAATCTCAGCCAAATCCGCTCGCACGTCTACAGAAACCAGCGGTTTTAGATGTTCCGGCTGCAAACATTGATTGGCAAAAATTGACAGTTGATTGCGGAATTGTTCGAGGTTGTCAGCCGGCATCGAAAAACCGCCAGCCGCTTTGTGTCCGCCAAATTTAGTTAATAAATCCGCGCAAAAATTCAGGCCGTCAAATACATTAAACTCAGGAATTCCCCTCGCCGAACCCCTGACAATTTTATGGGCAACCGCCCCTACAGCCTCATCCTCAAAAGTACCGATAAAAACGGGTACGCCGTAGCGTTCCACCAACCGAGAAGCTACAATCCCGATCACCCCGTGGTGCCAACCCGGTTGCACGACAACTAAAACTCGTTCTTGCTGCAAGTCGATCGCACTATTCTCGCACCAAGCGATGGCTTCCTGCTCAATTTCCTGGCACAACTCCTGCCTGCGCTGATTGATTTGTTCGCACTGCATCGCGTTTTTGAGAGCCAATTCGCGATCGTCCGTAGTCAGCAACTCTATCACAATTTGAGGGTCAGCCAGCCGCCCCACAGCATTAATCCTGGGCCCGAGCCGAAAACCAATATCTTCAGGCTTTAACGAATTTTGAGTTTGAGTTTTTGAGTTGAGAATTGAGGGACTTTCCGCACTTCCCGGCTGCACTCCAGCCACCTGAATCAAAGCCTGAATACCCGCCAATTGCGAGTGAGGCAACAGCCGCAAACCACGCTTCACCCAGCGCCGATTAACTCCTGTCAAAGGTGCTAAATCCGCAATAGTTCCCAACGTAAATAACTCCAGCAGCGGATTCACCAACCCGCCCACTTTCTGCATATCCTGAGCCAAAGTAATCGCCAAAACATAAGCAACGCCTACGCCAGCCAAACCCCGATAAGGTGAAGATTCCGCAATTAATTTCGGGTTGAGAATAGCATCTGCCGGGGGCAGTTTTGGCGGCAAATCGTGGTGGTCTGTAATAATAACTTTGACACCCAGTTCTCGCGCTCTGGCAACCGGGCCGTAGGCTGCAATTCCGTTGTCAACAGTGAGAATGAGAGCGACACCTTCCGAGTGAAATTCTTCTACAATGCGATCGTTAATCCCATAACCTTCTCGCATCCGGCTCGGAATAGCATAATCCACATTCGCGCCCAGAGCCCTGAGAGCTCGCAGCAACAAAGCCGTGCTCGTCATCCCGTCAGCATCGTAATCGCCGCAAATCGCAATTTTTTGCCCTCCCGAAATCGCCTCCCGCAAAAGTTTGACACTCGCAGCCAAATCTGGAAACTCATCCGTTGGCGCGGGCAAAACCAGAGATTCCGGTTCTATAAACCCGTGCACTTCTTTAACAGAATCGATGCCGCGGTTAATCAGCACCTGTGCCAGCAAGGGCGACAAACCGATTTCGGCGGCAAACTGTTCGGCTTGCTGTGTTTGAGGCGAATAAATTTGCCACCGTTGGTTCGGCAATCGGTGAAAATGCGGAGGCACAGATGTCGGTAGCTCTTGCACGGAAGCTGAGGTTTAAAGATACATAGTTAATCTTACCGAATTAAGTGCCTCAGTCCATCAATTTTAGATTTTAGATTTTAGATTGATGATGATGAGTTTTTTGGCTAAAATCCAAAGGTTGTTTGTAGGAAAGCTTTTTTTGGAAGCTCTCACCCCACCCAAATAGGGATACAAGCCCCCGATAGCAGTCGTGGAGACCAAAAAATTTTAGACAAAAGTTCAAACCAGCCAGATTTATCTGTGGAGTCAATCTAAAATCTCGAATATCCAATCGACTGGCGGCAGCCGCAGAACTAAGTTTACCAGGCATTTTCGCCGCCCGCGCTAGGGCGCTGAGCGCTAATTTAATCAGGAGACTTGCATGAGTGGCGATCGACCGCCTTGGTTTAAAATTGCATTACAGGTTCGGGTATCTGTCATTCCGTCAATTTTGCCCCGCGTTTTGCTGTGCGGTGGCTTTGGAGTTTTTATTTCCCTGCTGCACTTTTTAAACTTGCCGGTTTCCTTGCCCATTTTGTCGAGTATGGTACCGAGTGTTGTCCTAGGTTTACTGTTAGTTTTTCGGACAAATACAGCCTATGACCGATTTTGGGAAGGTCGAAAATTTTGGGGTACTTTAATCAACAACGTCCGCAATTTGGCGCGCCAAATCTGGGTAGCCATTGAGGAAAAAGACCCGCAGGATATCGAACTAAAAAAGTCAGCCCTGCGCCTGTTACCTGCCTTTGCAGTGGCGATGAAACTGCACTTGCGGCAAGAATCAGTAAATCCAGAATTAGAGCCGTTAATGTCCCCAGCGCAGTACCAAAATCTCAAATCAATGAACAATCCCCCGCTAGAAATTGCCTTTTGGATTGAGGATTACTTGCACGAGCAGTACGAACGCAATTGCCTCGATGTCTATCAGTTAACTGGTATGAAGGAGTTGATCAACTCTATGATTGATGTATTAGGCGGCTGCGAGCGGATTTTGAAGACGCCTATCCCTTTGGCTTACGCGATTCACCTGAAACAACTATTGTTGCTTTACTGTTTGGCACTGCCCTTTCAAATGGTGAACGATTTGGCTTGGGGAACCGGCCCAGTTGTAGCTTTAATTAGTTTTACTTTGTTCGGCATCGAAGAAATCGGCATTGAAATAGAAAATCCCTTCGAGCACGATACCAATGATTTGCCTTTGGACAGCATTTGTGCTACCATGCAGCGCAATATCGACGATTTAATTTCTTTATGTCCTCGCATTCACGATCGCGTGAAAGATAAGTAGAGTAATTCCATTTTCGGTTTTCGATTTGAGATTGGTATCGAAAATCTCAAATGGTATAACCTACGGGTTAATTTTTAACAATAAACCCCATTAACCCAGCCAATACTAACAATACAGGCGTCAGCCAATCTCCCCACCGCACGTAGAAAGTCCGAGTTTGCCGCCGATAAATAGTAGCATCTCGGACTTCATAGGTATTAATTCCAGACTTCCAAATCGTCTCACCGCGAGGATTTACAAAAGCAGAATAACCCGTATTAGTTGCGATAGCTGCCCATCTATCCGTTTCAATTGCCCGCATCACATCGAGAGCGTGATGCTGAGCCAGCATCGGCGGTTTGTAATGGGCATTGTTGGAAGCTGTGAGCATAAATTCGCCTCCATTCGCCGCCTGATATCGGAAAATTTCCGCAAACGCTGAATCGTAACAAATTCCGACAATGGCGCGGCCAAACGGCGTATCAAACAATTGTTGAGAATTGCCGGGTACTAAATGAGCATCTAAGGGAGAAAGCCGATTAATAATCCCGCCTAAGATTTCGTAAAAAGGGATATATTCGCCTAAAGGCACTAGCTTTAGTTTATCATAGCGGCCGACAATTTCTCCAGTGCGATCGATCGCCAATAAGCTGTTAGTGATACTATTGTCTTGCTGTCCGAATCCTCCAATCCAAGCCACCACACCGCGTTCAAGAATAGCTTGATAAAAGGAAAGAGTAGAACGCTGATACTCGTTTGTCCAGATAAAAGGCAAAGCTGTCTCTGGAATTAACACAGCATCGACTTTTCTGTCTGCTAACTGTTTGTATCCAGTGGTGTAACCTTCCAAAGCTCGCCGCCAACCCCCTGAGTCAAACTTAATCTCGTTAGGAATATTGCCTTGAATAATGCCAATTTTTAAAGCGGTTGCAGCTTCTTGATTCAAAGGGCGGTTGTATAAACTCCATCCTGCTATATGCAAAACTAAACACAGACTCGCAGGTAAAATATAAGGAATCCAATTCTTCCTTTTTCCTTCTTCCTTCTTCCTTTTTCTTTCGATCCAAGCTTCTGCTATTAAGCCATTTACTGCTACAATTGCCGCTGTTACTGCACTAGGCCCGGAGAGTTGACCGAGGTGCAATATTGCTAAATTGTGGGGGCTTTGCGTGTAAGATAGTGATGTCCACCACAGCGAACCTGTACTCCAAATACTTTCTAAGGCGCACCACAAAGCTGTGCCAATTAAAACGCGAGTTAACGCTGAAAGTTGAGCTTTACCCCCCCCA
This sequence comes from Microcoleus sp. K4-B3, assembly GCF_036704615.1. Classification (NCBI taxonomy): domain Bacteria; kingdom Bacillati; phylum Cyanobacteriota; class Cyanophyceae; order Oscillatoriales; family Microcoleaceae; genus Microcoleus; species Microcoleus sp. K4-B3. The sequence continues at coordinate 24,230 of NZ_JAUBSF010000040.1, read as the reverse complement.
GCCCCCCCTTGTAAAGGGGGGGAGTTAAGAATAAGAATTGAATTTTTCCCGGATAAACTGAGGGAGTTCAGAATTACAAATAGCCACGCCCAAACGGCGACTAATGCTGCTCCCCAGAGGGTGATGAATGCCCAGCAAAAAAGTGCGATCGCCAAACTCGGCCACCAAGGAACTCCCAACCAAGTCATCGGGTGAATTCCCATAATCCAAGATAAAGCTAATCCGTGATAGCCAATTCCCCACAGTAAAGGAAGAAGGAAGTTCGGCAACGAGCACTGTACAAGATGTAACGGATGGATGTTGAGGAAAGAAGGAAGAAAGAGAAATTTTTGTTTTTGTTCTTGTATTTTTGGCTTTTGATAACTGACAACCAAAATCCAGAGGGGAACGAGGGCTACCCAAGCCAACAGCCAAGCATTTACTGGTGCGGTTGTCAATCCCATCAAAATGCCGCTGAAAAGTGCGATCGCCCAGGCTAATATTTTAGATTTATGAACCGCGAGTTTTTCAAATTTGTGCCTGTTAAATATCGCCACTTTGATGATTGCCAAAAATAATAATTCTTAATCAATATATCAGATCGATCGGGAAGTTCGACAAGGCGCAGTGTATGGGATTTAACGGATTTAACCGATTTAACAGAAAAAAATCTCTCAAATTATACTTGCCAAAACAAAAAGCGCCCCTATTTCTAGGAGCGCTTTTTGTTATTAATCAAAAGCTAAATTTAGCCGTTGATGGAAGGAGCAACCATTGCTACAGGGGTGACATCACCAGCAGCCAAGTCGAGGGGGAAGTTGTGAGCGTTGCGCTCGTGCATTACTTCCATACCCAAGTTAGCGCGGTTGATGACATCAGCCCAAGTGTTGATCACGCGACCTTGCGAGTCGATAATCGATTGGTTGAAGTTGAAACCGTTGAGATTGAAGGCCATCGTGGAAATACCCAAAGCGGTCAACCAGATACCGACAACTGGCCATGCACCTAAAAAGAAGTGCAAAGAACGGCTGTTGTTAAAGCTCGCGTATTGGAAGATCAAACGACCGAAGTAGCCGTGGGCTGCAACGATGTTGTAGGTTTCTTCTTCTTGACCGAATTTGTAACCGTTGTTTTGCGATTCGCTTTCGGTTGTCTCGCGAACCAAAGAAGAGGTAACTAAAGAACCGTGCATGGCGGAGAACAAAGAACCCCCGAAGACACCAGCTACTCCCAACATATGGAAGGGGTGCATCAGGATGTTGTGCTCGGCTTGGAACACGATCATGAAGTTGAAGGTGCCGGAGATACCCAAGGGCATACCGTCAGAAAAGCTGCCTTGTCCGATCGGATAAATCAAGAATACTGCGGTAGCAGACGCCACAGGTGCAGAGTAGGCTACGCAAATCCAAGGACGCATTCCTAAGCGGTAGCTCAGTTCCCACTGACGGCCCATGTAGCAAAAAATGCCGATGAGGAAGTGGAAAACTACGAGCTGGTAAGGGCCGCCGTTGTACAACCACTCATCGAGGGAAGCTGCTTCCCAGATTGGGTATAAGTGAAGCCCGATCGCGTTAGACGAAGGAACAACAGCACCAGTAATGATGTTGTTGCCGTACATCAAGGAACCAGCTACTGGTTCGCGGATGCCGTCGATGTCCACTGGAGGAGCAGCGACGAAGGCGATGATGTAACAGACGGTGGCTGTCAGCAGAGTAGGAATCATCAGAGTCCCGAACCAACCCACATAAATGCGGTTGTCGGTGCTAGTTACCCACTCGCAGTAACGTTCCCAAACGTTGGCGTTTTCACGACGCTGTAAGGTTGTTGTCATTTGGTTTATGATTGCTTAATTGAATTTTCAAGGTTCATTGTGGGGATGTCCCACGCTTATATTAGTAACATCATTCACTAAAGTTTGCCAAGGGATTAGCGGTTACTATTTAAATATTTTACAAACATTTACAAAAGCTTGATTTTTAGTAACTCTTTGTAGTTTTTTACAAAGTAATATTACACGCGGAAGGGGTTAAATATAGCGACCTGAAGAACTGAATCTATTATATTTAGGTGAGTTCAGGAGTTTGAGAAAATTATTTTTGTTCAGAGCAATCCTCTTTCTATTTAAAGATATCTTAATTAGGTATTGAAGAGATTATTTTTAATATTTATTCACAGATCGCTGGTGGATGCGGTGAGCGTAAATTTTTATCGGGAGAATACTGAAAACCGGGTTTCTAGTGCGATCGGGCTGCATTCTCAATAATCTCCAATCAACCGGGTTTTTTGACAAAAAAAGAAACCCGGTTTCTGAGGCGCTTGGCAATAGAAATCAACCGGGTTTCTGAGGATGAGTCCGCAAGTTATGCGTAAAAATTAGCCTTTAGCCTGGGGGCCAGTTCATGGGTCGTCCGCCGAGAATGTGAAGGTGCAGGTGGTCTACAGTTTGGCCGCCGTCGCTGCCGCTATTAATGACGACGCGATAGCCGTTGCTGAGTCCGAGTTGTTCTGCTACCCGTTTGACAGTCAGCAGCAAGTGTCCCATGAGAGCATGATCTTCCGACTCGGCATCGGCTAATTTGGCAATAGGCTGTTTGGGAATGACGAGGATGTGGACGGGCGCTTGCGGATGGATATCTCTGAACGCGAGGGCCAAGTCGTCCTCATAAACGATGTCTGCTGGAATCTCTTTGCGGATGATTTTGCTGAAAAGCGTTTCTTGAGTTGTCATGGGTGTTAACGAAGTTCGGTAACGGATGTAACGGATGTAACGGATGTAACGGATGTAACGGATGTAACGGATGTAACGGATGTAACGGATGTCGGGAAGAGGAAAGACGCAGCAGGAGAGAAGGAAGAAGAGAAAAGGAAGAGGCAAGAAAAGTTTTTCTTACCTCTTCCGATATTCATTAGTCATTGTTAATCATAATAGATGATGAATCAAGGACAGGCAAATTAAGGATAAAGAAAAATGCTTGCTAGGGTTTGGAGTGCATCGATCGTAGGAATTGACGCGGTAAAGGTTGGTGTCGAGGCTGATGTGTCGGGGGGGCTACCGAAAATTGTGGTTGTGGGGTTGCCGGATTCTGCGGTGCAAGAAGCTAAAGAAAGGGTTAAGGCTACGCTCAAAAATTCGGGATATGCTTTTCCGATGCGGAGTATTGTGATTAATTTAACTCCGGCGGATTTGCGCAAGGAAGGGCCGAGTTTTGATTTGCCGATCGCCATTGGCATTTTAGCAGCATCGGAACAAGTCAGCGGTGAACTTTTGGGAGATTATTTGTTTTTAGGGGAACTTTCTTTAGATGGGAGTTTGCGGCCTGTGGCTGGGGTTTTGCCGATCGCGGCTGCTGCTCAAAAAATGGGTATTTCGGGGTTGGTTGTACCGGCTGCTAACGCGCAGGAAGCGGCTTTGGTGCACGGAATATCTGTTTATGGTTTTGAGAATATTTTTGCAGTTACTGATTTTTTGAACAATCCTGAAGTTTATTCGCCTGTAGAAGTAAACGGTAGAGAAGAGTTAGCTAAAACGCGGTTTTCGGGTTTAGATTTAAAGGATGTAAAGGGGCAAATTCACGCGCGGCGGGCTTTGGAAATTGCGGCGGCGGGGGGACACAATTTAATTTTTGTGGGGCCGCCAGGGAGCGGTAAGACGATGTTGGCGAGGCGTTTGCCGGGTATTTTGCCGCCGCTGACTTTTGATGAAGCTTTGGATGTGACTCAAATTCACTCGGTGGCTGGGTTGTTGAAGGATAAGGGAAGCTTGGTGGGCGATCGGCCTTTTCGCAGTCCTCACCATTCGGCATCGGGGCCTTCTTTGGTAGGTGGCGGCAGTTTTCCGCGTCCGGGTGAAATTTCTTTAGCACATCGCGGCATTCTTTTTTTGGATGAGTTAACTGAGTTTAAAAGAGATGTTTTGGAGTTTTTGCGACAACCGCTGGAAGATGGTTATGTGACAATTTCTCGAACTAGACAATCGGTGATGTTTCCGGCTCAATTCACTTTAGTTGCTAGTACGAATCCTTGCGCTTGCGGTTATTACGGCGATTCGATTCAACCGTGTACTTGTTCGCCGCAAAAGAGGGAGCAATATTGGGCAAAACTTTCGGGGCCTTTGATGGATCGGATTGATTTGCAAGTGGCGGTTAATCGTTTGAAACCCGAGGAAATTACGCGACAGCCGACGGGGGAGGAGTCGGAACCTGTGCGGGTGAGGGTGCAGCGGGCGCGAGAGCTCGCTACTCGCCGTTTTCAGTCGGAATCTAGTTTGCGCTGTAATGCGGAGATGCAAAGCAGTCACATTAACAAATGGTGTCAGTTGGATGAGGCTTCTCGGAATTTATTGGAGATGGCGATTCGGAAGTTGGGGCTGTCGGCGAGGGCTAGCGATCGAATTTTGAAGGTTGCTAGAACTATTGCCGATTTGTCGGGGGATGAAAGCTTGAAAACGAATCATGTGGGGGAGGCGGTGCAGTATCGGACGATCGATCGCATGCAGTAAGGTAAGGTGGATTGGCGATCGTTTTTCAAGTCGTAAGTTGATATATTGCAGGTCGATATTTTGGTTCTGGAATGGGTTTTCCGGCAGTTGTTGCAGCTTCCAGCCATGCTGTTTTAGCCATCTGTACTTCCTGCAAAGCTGATTCTGGGGTTTCGCCAAAAGCGGAACAGTATTTTAAATCAGGAATATCGGCAATATAGCCTTCATCTTCGTTGCTGTAAAAAATATTGATGTGATAGTCTTTCATGGTTCATCATCCTTAATTTTGAGCTATGTCGTGTATTCCTGCTTCGTAAAATCCTTCCTCTTGAAGAAATTGAGTTAATTCCTTAAGCCCTTGGCGGCGGTTAAATTTTGGTTTTGTATTAATGGTTTTGTCTGACTCAGAAGTTCATTAGCCTGATCTTTCAACTTATCCACCTGTAATTTATCATTACCAACTGAAAATGATTCAAGCGCTTGCTTTAATTCTTTCAGTGTTTCTAAAGGTAAAGCTTGAGCTTTTAGTGATTGCTCCAAATCCTTCCTATAATCACCTAGAAGAGAGTCTAGATCATCAAAGTACCTTTTAATTTGTTGATCCAATGATTGCTCAATCAATCGGTTAGATTGTTCTTGAATTTTTTCGACTTTATTGTCAAAGAATTTAACTATTTCACCCTTGAAAAGGATTATGTTAACTGTATATCTTTCTTTATATACATGTTTGTCTAAGTTCACACCGAACCAACCAAAAAAGGTGCTAACTCCACCATAAATTGCGCTCAGTATTGGATGGTTAGCTACCATTGCCACTAAACGAGCACCAAACTGCACCAACAAACCACCAAATGCTCCTTCTAACAATGCTGTGAGTAAATCAGATAATCCATACCCTCTGAATTCAAGATCAGGGGTATTCACTTCTATGTGAATATCAACTAGCTTGAGTATATCTGGCTTAAAAATAACATCAAAATCTCTTTTTAACCGATCTTGAGCGCGTTCAATAATAGGCTTAGTTTCATTATCTAGTGACTCGGATAATTTTTGAATCCTGCCTTCAGTCTGTGTATCCGTCTGTTTACAAGCGACATCCAATTGACGTTCAATAATTTGCTTCGCCGAAGCTGCTATTTGCTCAGCGAATAGCTTGGCATCTTGCTTACTATCAAATTCAAATTCATCCTTATCTCTATTAAACCTGTTGGATATGTCGTCCCACAAATTGGAAAATACTTTTATAGCCGAATCTAAAACATACTTTTTCAATAGTGTGTCAAGTTCGTTTTTTACGTCTTTTTTGAGGTTTTCTAGGTTGGCGTTTACCGTTTCCTTTATTTGCTTTTTTGTTTGGGCAACCTCTTCATCTAGATTCTGACGGCAAGCAGTTAGACTATCAAGCTCTTTGTTAAGATCCTTAATTGCTTGCTGGAGCTTTTCAGCATTACTGTTAATGTAAGTCAGGTCATTTTTTGCATTGTTACATAAATCATCTAGATGAATAAGACAACGATTCAATGCAAACTCCATGCAGCGGGGGGCAACTTGTCGCAAAATTACATTAATTGCTTTTTCCAGAAAAGATTCAAACTTTGATACTTCCCAAAGGCTTACCGCTCTCTTTTGTAATTTATCTACAGTTGCCTCCTTCAGTTCATCCTCCCAATTAACAGGCCAGACTTCTCTAGCTAATGCTTCGGCAGCTTCAGGATCTTTAATATCTTGACTACTGAGAGATGATTGACGGAGAAAATCCTTAGCGCAGAATGCTTGCCTAGCAGAAACTTCAAATACGCGGTCTGTGTTGGCCAGTTTGAGGTTATTAGCAACAAATTCTTTTACCATTTCGGTATCTATGTCACCTGGACGACGCTGATCGATTTTATTAACTAAAACATATAAATTTTCTTGACTGCTTGTTCTGATAACTTTTTGAACTTCTGCTTTAATTTTTTCTGCTGCTTCAGCCCTCAATTCAGTAAAATTCAGGACAAGCAGCACAAGTTGGCTACGCTTAAGTTGCTTGGAAACTACAATTTCTAGTTTTTCGCTGACTCCGGCTTCACTTGGCCCAGGCGTATCAACGATTACAAGATTACCTAGCTTCTCTAGTTGTTGATTTTGCTGTGTTCTGAAAAAAGGAGTTTCGATAGATGGAATGTCATTGTCATTGAGCAACTGGAGAGGATCTTGATCTTGGGATACGGCCAAAATGTTGCAAAGACGGATAATATGATTCAACTCCGTCAGGATCTTGTTAATATTCTTACTGCCAGAGATTTCTTCGGAAATCCCAAAATCTGTATCACTGTGGATTTCTTGGAGTAAACTTGCTAAATGCGGATATTCACCAGTATGCTTAAGAACTTCTTCCATCCCTTCCTGCTCAATTTTCCGCCTGATAGCATCCAATGCTTTCTTAAATGCTTCACAAATTCTAGGACTCAATTTTAGAATCGGCTCTGCTGCATTTTCTTTCAATACAATCTCTGTTGGCAGTGTGGTCATCGCTGTAGCAGAACTTGGCAGGAGTTCTTGACCAATAATGGCATTAATAATTTTGGATTTGCCAGCATTCATCGGTGCGGCAATAGCCATCCTGAGTTTTAGGTCTGTGACTGTACCAATTTCCTTTGCAATTTCCTGTTGATATATCTGGTACTTGTTTTCTGAGCTATCCTCAGACTTAAGTTCTTTGCTAGCGCGACCCATCAGAGTGCTAACTTCTTGTAACAGGGCAATCACCTGTCTTTGCAGGTCTTGAACATTTGGGTTGGAGGCTTGAGAAGTCATAGGGTTTTTAGTTGGTGTTTATGGCGAATGGTAGCAGACATTGTATAACAACTTTAAGCAATTTGTAGTCGTTTCCCCAACGTCTGAGGTTCTGGTAGAGGTTTGCCATCTTCTTGATAAAGTTCAATCAATGTTTCTAACAATTCTTGTCCCTGTTTGGCCGCTTCCTCGTAAGTGTGTCCGTGAGTGCAAGGCTGCATGACATCGGTAAACTCCGGCAAGCTGACAACAAAAAGTCGATCTTCTTCTGACCACTGGATGATGAGACTGTAATGGCTATTCATTCTTCTATCTCCTTCAGCTTCTGCAAATCAGACATTACTCTTTTTTCATGGTAATTGGGTGCATCATCGCCATCATTACCTGACAGTGTAATTTTTTCAGGTAATAAAGGGTGTTCCCATACAGTGTGACTGCCCTTTCCCTGTCGGTAAGTAAACCCTGCTTTTAGCAATAGGCTTTTCAATTCTCGAATCTTTTTAGGCATGAGTGATGCCAGCTAATCAGGTTTAGGATATTGTAGCTGATCGCCCAAACTACAAAAATACAAAAACCTAGTTTCTTCACTCCAACCAAAGAAACCGGGTTTTTACGAAAAGACCCGTTGTAGCCTGCAGATTCGGTAAAAACCCGGTTTCTGGGCCCCATGCTAAATCCTATGGCTCTTGCATCGCCTCGCAGAGGTACAATAGGACGATCGCATTCCCCAACTCCCACCGTGATAGAGCGCTACACTTTGCCCGAAATGGGCAACATCTGGACTGAAACCGCCAAGCTTAAAAGCTGGCTGCAAGTAGAAATCGCTGTCTGCGAAGCTCAAGCCGAACTCGGCTACATCCCCGCCGCCGCAGTCGAAGAAATCAAAGCTAAGGCTAATTTTGACCCCAAACGAGTCCTCGAAATAGAAGCCGAAGTCCGCCACGACATGATCGCCTTCTTGACAAATGTCAACGAATATGTAGGCGATGCCGGCCGCTACATTCACCTCGGCTTAACCAGTTCCGACGTCCTCGATACCGCTTTGGCGCTGCAATTAGTCGCTAGCGTCAATATCTTGTTAGAACGTGTCGAAGATTTGAGTCAAGCTATTCGCTATCAGGCTCAACAACATCGCAATACCGTGATGGTTGGTCGATCGCACGGAATTCACGCCGAACCCATCACCTTTGGCTTTAAACTAGCAGGATGGCTGGCAGAAGTGTTTCGCAACCGCGCCCGATTGGTGAATTTGCGATCGTCTATAGCAGTCGGCAAAATCTCCGGCGCAGTCGGAACCTATGCTAATATCGATCCGCGAATTGAAGCGATCGCCTGTCAAAACCTCGGACTCGAACCCGATACCGCATCCACTCAAGTCATTTCGCGCGATCGACACGCCGAATACGTCCAAACCTTAGCACTTTTAGCCGCATCGATCGAGCGTTTTGCAGTAGAAATCCGCAACCTGCAACGCACCGACGTTCTCGAAGTCGAAGAGTTCTTTGCCAAAGGGCAAAAAGGCTCATCCGCCATGCCCCACAAACGCAACCCGATTCGATCGGAAAGACTCACAGGGATGGCGAGAATCGTCCGCGCCAACGCCGTCGCAGCCTTAGAAAACGTGGCGCTTTGGCACGAACGAGACATCTCTCACAGTTCCGTAGAACGGATGATTTTGCCCGACAGTTCTACAGTAACTCACTTCATGTTAGTAGAAACCACAGACTTAGTAAAACACCTGCTAGTCTATCCCGAAAACATGAAACGAAACATGAATCTTTACGGCGGAGTCATCTTCAGCCAGCGCGTGATGCTAGCCTTAGTAGAAAAAGGCATGAACCGGGAAGAAGCCTATAAAATTGTGCAATTTTGCGCTCACGAAGCTTGGAACAAATCTGAAGGCAATTTCTACAATTTAATTGCTAAGGACGATCGGGTAACAGCTAAGATGACGACCAAAGAAATTGATGATTGTTTCGATCCGCAGTATCAATTGAGGCACTTAGATTTAGTGTATCAGCGCTTGGGAATTTGAAGAAATTTGGAATTTTCTAGCTAAAGGGACTTAGACATTTTCACCTCAGTTTTTGTCTAAGTCCCACTAGGTTATGTCAAAACCTGCTTCGATCGACACAATTGCAGCAGCAATCGCTATGCTGTGAACAGAGCATCAGTCCCGATCGCCAATCGATCGCGTACCCGTCATGACCCAAAGCCTTAGTCCTATAACCCCAGTCCGCGCCTTCCCCGATCACACGCAACTCCCCGAATCCGACGGCACGTTTGTGAAAAACTTCCAAGAACATCCTCAGTGTATCCTGCTCACCGACTCCCTGGGAAACACGCTGCAAACCCTCCACCCCGACGGAATGTATGCGATCGGGCAAGATAGTGGCATCTACTGGCGCGAAACCGACCCACCAGAACGCGGAGCAGAAGCTCCCGACTGGTTCTATGTCCCTAACGTCCCACCCCTGGTAGATGGAGAAATTCGTCGCTCTTACGTGTTGTGGCGCGAGTATATGGTGCCGCTAATTGCGATCGAGCTTGCTAGTGGAAATGGTTCGGAAGAACGCGATAATACTCCTCTATCTCGCAGCTCAGAAGGTGTCACTCAGAAGCCTGGAAAGTTCTGGGTATACGAGCAGATTATTCGGATTCCCTACTACGCTATCTACATCATCAAAACCGGTGAACTAGAAGTCTACAACTGGGTGAATACTCGTTATATTCGCTTGGAACCAAACGAGCGCGGACACTACTCGATCGAACTAATGGGAGTGGAGTTGGGTGTATGGGAAGGTAGTTATCAAAATCAAACACAGCGATGGTTGCGTTGGTGGGATAACCAGGGTAATTTGTTGCTGATTGGAAGCGAACAAGCCCGACTCGAACGCCTTCATACGGAACAGGAACGCCAACGGGCTGAAGCTGAGAGCCAACGGGCTGAAGCTGAGAGCCAACGAGCTGAAGCTGAGAGCCAACGAGCTGAAGTTGAGAGCCAACGAGCTGAAGCTGAGAGCCAACGAGCCGATCGGGAACAGCAACAAAAAGAACGATTAGTGGCTTATTTGCGATCGCAGGGGATTGATCCCGATCTGATTTGAGCCTTCGCGCTCGGTGTGTTGCATTTAGCTTTTGGTTGTAATTGAGATGTTGCATTATTCTCAATAAGCCTTTTATGAACAGGCCCGAAAGCCTGTTGCTGACAATGGTGCAATATCTCAGTTGTAATCTACTCTCTAAGACTCACAATCAGAACAGCTATGAAATTTAATCGTTTTGGAAAATACCCGATCGCATTTATGCTAGTGTTGCTATGTGCGATTCCCTACGGGATAGCTTCGCTTCACGGTCTGCACCATACAACATTTGTCCGCGCCCAGGAGCCACCACAAGTGCAAATTACCCAACCAGGAACAAACCCAGTAGTACCTGAAAGTATTTTCATGAGTCAACTTCCCAGTTCGGCACGACTGGTTGACATCCGCACCGTAAATCCCAACATTCGCCTCGATATCCGGTACGCCACTACTAACAATTTCTTGAAACGAAAACTTTACCCTATATCGAAATGCGCTTTGAGAAGTTCTGTTGCTCAAAAGTTAGGCCTAGTTCAAACAGATTTGGAAAAAATCGGATTGGGTTTGAAAGTTTACGATTGCTACAGACCTTTCTCTGTCACTAAGCAAATGTGGGCAGCTTGGCCAGATCCGCGCTATGTTGCTAATCCTGCTAGGGGTTCGCGGCACAATCGCGGTGCTGCTATTGATTTGACTTTAGTCGATCGCACCGGCAAAGAATTAGAAATGCCAACACCTTACGATGATTTTACCGAAAAAGCTCACGGAGATTATCAAGGCGGCAGCGCGGAATCTCGGAAAAATCGTCAAGTGCTTAAGGATGCGATGAAAAAACACGGATTTATCGGTATCACAACAGAATGGTGGCACTTTGATTCGGAAGATTGGCATAAATTTGCGATTCTTGATATATCACTTGCCGAGATTCCTTAATTATACTATTTATTAAAAATGGCAGATTCTGGTAGGGACACGGCAATGCCGTGTCCCTACAAATATCAGGAAAATTATCGCAATTTAACCGAAAATTCGTATTCGTATCCCCGGAAATTAGAGTCTAATTGTAATGTGTAATTGCCAGTAACAGGGATTTTTCCAGTCCACTCTGTTTCATTGCCTTGATAAGGATCTCCGGCTAAAAGTTTGCCACCAGGAGTTATAATTTGCGGGAAAACCTCTTTGCGAGTCCTAACAGTCATTGTTTGACCTTTTCTGGCGCGAATCCGGTAAGAGTGGCTACCGCCGCCGATGATTCGACCTTTGACGATCGCCTCATCTCCTCCCGGCAGAAAATTAATCTGCTGGTTGACGTTAGAACAACTGCTTTCGGTGCGTCTTTTCGCAACCCAACCGGGAACGGGATCGGTAATTCGCAGCCAACCGTTTTGTTCTTCGGCGACTGAAACAAAGGTATTATTTTTAAGTTTTCCTACTATTTGGCTGCCCCTTACTTGCGGGATCGATCGCACATTTAGCGGTGGATTCGGATCGCTGACTACAGCCATAGTGATTTTGCAACCCGAATTTGGCGGTGTGACAACTACTGGCTCAACTGTTCCCTGCGATACTCCTGCAACTAGCGAGGATTGAAGTGCGGGGGTTTTTGCAGGTTGGGGTGGGGATTTCGGAGATTCCGCTGCCTGGGTTGGTGCTTGCAGAGATTCTGGTTGGCGAGATTCGGGATTGTTCGTCGGCGCTGCAATCTGGTTTCTGGTGGATGCCGGGGATTCAGCGACGGGAGGATTAAATGGTTTCATCGCACCCGACTGTATAGTTGCAACAGCCACTCCCACCGCTGTTGCCAGTCCTGCTAAGCTTACTGTGATGATTTGAGCTTTCGTAAATGACATAAAAAACCCTCTATGTATCTATACTAATAATTTTTGTTTGGGAGTTGGGGCGATCGCCAGTTAATTTATAGTGGAAATACCTAGTGCGGGCCACAGGGTCAGGATTTTTAGATAAAATTTCAGATCCATAATTGTCGCAATAATTTGAGTCAATATATACTGGACGCCTATACTGATGGTAATCTTGCTCTGGGTTATTTGCGCGCCAATTTACGAAAGTAAGCGTTCAGCGCGAGGTACATAAAATGTCAAAATTGATTCCTCTGAGATTACAACCGCCTCGCGATCGATTGTTGGAGGAGGTGAAGCAGGAAGTCCAAGCCGGGCGATCGCAGTCTTTGCACGCGGCTGTGCTGGCTAACCTCAGCCAAAACTCGCCGCCTGTTGGTGTTAACCGCTGTTGGGATGTGGAAGTGAAAGCCGGCAACCGTCCGAGTTTTCGGCTTCCTCCCAAAGCAAGCATTGCTAAAGTGTTCGATCGCACCGGCGGCAAATTGGTAATTTTGGGAGCGACGGGTGCAGGCAAAACTACGACGCTGCTAGAATTAGCTCGGGTGTTAGTTTCCCGCGCCCAAAAAGATGCTAGTTTGCCAGTACCAGTGCTGTTTGAACTCGGATCGTGGAAAGCAGAATCCGGGGCGATCGCAGATTGGTTAATTGCTCAACTTCACTTCAAATACGGCATCTCTCCTGCTGCCGGCAAAAAATGGCTTGCCGAACAACAATTGCTGCCTCTCCTCGACGGCTTGGACGAAGTAGAAACCCACCGCCAAAATATCTGCATTCAAGCAATCAATCAGTTTGTGGAAAGCGAATTTAAACCCAAACATTTAGTAGCTTGCAGCAGTTTTGAAGCTTACAAAAACTGCCAGACTAGATTTCGCCTGCAAGCAGCGGTTTTATTGAAACCTTTAACAGAAACTCAAATCCAAAATTATCTGCTAGAAGCCAGAAGCCGCGAACTTTGGTACAGCATTGAGCGGGAGCCGGAGTTGTTAAAATTGGCAAAAGTTCCCTTGCTTTTGAGCATGATGGCTTTGGCTTACGACGATATTTTAATTGAAGCTTGGAAGCGCATAACTTCCGCAGAAGAACAGCGCAAATATCTGTTAACTGCCTATATTCGCCACCAAATGACCGGGCAAGTCAAGCAGTATCCCAGAGGTAAGGAACTGCGGCCCGAACAAATTCGCCACTGGCTGGGGTGGTTGGCGAGAAGGATGGAACAGCAAGGAATTCAAGAATTTTACCTCGATCGCATACCGTCTAGCTGGTTACAAACAGGCGAGCAACGGCGCAAGTATCAGTTTGGAGTTAAGCTGGTTGGCGGGCTGATTTGGGTGATTTTGGGATTAATTACCACCCTAGTCTCCGGGTCAATTTGGGGATTAATTGCGGGTGCTGTTGCTGCGGTAATTAGTGCTTTGTTGCCGGGAATTCCGGGGATTGAAAGTTTGATCTTGCGCCTCGTGCTGTGGTCGAACGGCTACATTCCTTGGGATTACAGGCGTTTTCTCGATGCTGCGACCGATCGCTTGTTGCTGCAAAAAACTGGCGATCGGCGCTATCGATTTATTCACGATTTATTGCAAAAACATTTTTCGGAAATCTAAATGCCGGAGCTTGACAAAAACAAATATAATGGATGTAACTGTGAAGGAGATTCCAATATTCGACAAGCAAAAGGAAACTCAATGACTGTAAAATTCATTCTGAGCGAATACGTTGACAAAGCAATGGCTGAGGCTATGTATGACAAACTTGAAGATGATAGCTTTGTTGGGAAAATTCCGGTTTGCAAAGGAGTCATCGCCTTTGGTTCAACTTTAAAAGAGTGTCAAAATGAGTTGCGCTCAACTTTGGAAGACTGGATTTTGCTAGGGTTAAAATTGCGACATCGAATGCCCGTCATTGACAATATTGATTTAAATCAGGAGCCTAGCCTTGAGCCGTTGGACACCTTGTAAGCGTCGAGAGTTCATCCAGAAATTACAACAGCTAGGCTTTTATGGCCCTTTTTCTGGAAGTAAGCACCAGTTTATGATTTATCAGGAGTATCGCTTAACGATTCCCTCTAATGATGAGTATTCTGTCCCTCAGCTACGGATGATGATTCGGGAGGCGGAGGAGATTATAGAAAGGCAAATTACTCTTGAAGAGTGGAATAGCTTGTGAACTAACACACACTCATCCCAAAAAAATTTATGGTATTTTTGCCATTTTAAATAGCTGTTCCGCCGTAAATTCTAATCCATCAAAAAGTGCATCTTTTAAGAGGGTATCTCCCCTATAAGTCTGCGGTGCTGCATCGGGGTAAAAAACTGTAATGCTTCTAGCCTTGCTATCTACTAACCAAACCCGCAATACCTTAGCATCTAAATAATCTCTCGCTTTAGCAGCTAACTGACCGAAAGTTTGTTCTGGTGAAATAATTTCTATGACTAATTCTGGGACTACAGGACAGGCTTCATCTTGATTCCAGTCTGGAGATAAGCGTTGGTAAGAAACATATAAAAGGTCTGGTACTGGCACCCAATCTCGCCCCAGCCTGGTTAATCTTACCGCCCATTCTACACCAATTTCTCCCCGTTCGTCACCCCACTGTTCGAGGAGTTTTATTAGGCTTCTGGTGAGGCGAGAATGAAATTTTTTAGGTGACATCTTCGGTACTGCTTGCTCGTCAATAAATTCGTAGGTAATATCGCCTTCTCCTTCGGGAAGAGCGAAAAACTCTTCCAGAGTTAGTTGAGTTTTTGTCTGGAGCATAATATTCCTCTGCTGTGGGCAGGCAAGTTAGTATTATTTTAACTTAAATATTCATTGACATAATACAAATGTTATGATAAAGATTGGCAAAATCTCAGGTTTTAACTGCCGAATTTGCGATCGACTCCTAGATCGACACCCCCAAAAGGTTAAGATTCTAATCTGACCCTCCTGCAATCATTGCTTCACCTCCTATGGCAGAAACCTTATTGTTCAACGCCCTCCGCGAGGCGTTAGACGAAGAAATGGCCCGCGACTCCGCCGTATTCGTACTCGGCGAAGACGTAGGTCAATACGGCGGTTCCTATAAAGTCACCAAAGACCTCTACAACAAATACGGCGAACTTAGAGTGCTCGACACCCCGATCGCCGAAAATAGCTTTACAGGCATGGCAGTAGGCGCAGCAATGACGGGACTGCGGCCGATCATCGAAGGCATGAACATGGGCTTTTTGCTGCTGGCCTTCAACCAAATTTCCAACAACGCCGGAATGCTGCGCTACACATCCGGCGGCAACTTCAAAATGCCAATGGTAATTCGCGGGCCCGGCGGCGTGGGCCGGCAACTCGGCGCGGAACACTCCCAGCGCTTAGAAGCATATTTCCAAGCTGTACCGGGTTTGAAAATAGTCGCCTGTTCGACTCCCTACAACGCCAAAGGACTCTTAAAATCAGCCATCCGCGACGATAACCCGGTTCTGTTTTTCGAGCACGTCCTTCTTTACAACCTCAAAGAAAATTTGCCAGAAACAGAATATTTAGTGCCGCTGGACAAAGCAGAAATCGTGCGATCGGGCAAAGATGTCACCATCCTGACATATTCCAGGATGCGGCACCACGTCTTGCAAGCTGTGCCCGCCCTGGTAAAAGAAGGTTACGATCCAGAAGTAATCGACCTAATTTCTCTCAAACCCCTGGACATGGAGACAATTGGCGCATCCATTCGCAAAACTCACAAAGTAATTATTGTAGAGGAGTGCATGAAAACAGGAGGCATCGGTGCCGAACTAATTGCCTCAATCAGCGATCGATTTTTTGACGAACTCGACGCACCGGTTTTGCGCCTGTCTTCACAAGATATTCCCACACCTTACAACGGCAATTTGGAAAGACTGACAATTGTCCAGCCCACTCAAATTGTCGAAGCCGTCCAAAAAATGGTAGCATTGCGAGTATAAATAGTTATTGGTAATTTGTTATTTGTTGTTGGTTATTTGTTATTTGTTATTTGAAGACCGAAAAAAAGCTCGGAACGAACCAATAACCAATAACCAATAACCAATAACCAATAACCAATAACCAATAACCAATAATTAAATATGCAAAAACAACGTTCCATATTAGCCCTAATTTTTGTTTTAATCATCGCCGCCATTACTGTAATAGTAACAATTCCGACGCGGCTGGGATTAGACTTGCAAGGAGGGTCGCAACTCACAATTCAGGTAAAAACTACCCCCACAATTCCCAAAATTGACCAGGGAATGTTAGAAGCAGTGCGTCGGATTGTCGAAAACCGGGTTAACGGTTTGGGCGTTTCCGAAGCATTAGTCCAAACAGTAGGAGAAGACCAAATTCTCGTGCAGTTGCCCGGAGTAAATGACCCGCAGCAAGCAGAACGAGTTTTGGGCGGCACGGCCAAGCTAGAATTTAAGGAACAACTACCCGGGACAGAAACACAATTAGCCATTGAGAGGCAGTTGCAGCAGGAATTGCTGGTCAAACAAGCAGAATTGAAAACTAGCAAAAATGAGGCAGCCATTCAAGAAAATCAGGCTGCTTTGAAAAGAAGCAATGAGGCGATCGCCAAACTCTTCAAAAGCAGCGGACTCGGTGGCGAAAACCTCAAAGACGCTCAACCTCAACCCTTGGCCTCTGGGAACAACTGGAATGTTGCTCTCCGTTTCGATACCCCAGGAGGCGAACTATTTGCCCAACTCACTAAAAATTTAGCGGGTACCGGACGCACTATCGGCATTTTCCTAGACGAAAGAATGATCAGTTCTCCAGTCGTCGGCGTTGAATTTGCCCAGACAGGAATTACTGGTGGGAGTGCCGTAATTCAAGGCAACTTTACAACGCAAGAAGCTAACGATTTAGCAGTGCAATTGCGGGGTGGCGCTTTGCCTGTGCCTGTCGAAATTGTAGAAAATCGCACGATCGGCGCTAGCTTGGGTAAAGACAGCATTCAAAGCAGTATTAACGCAGGTATCGGCGGCTTAGTTTTAGTCTTGATTTTCATGGTTGCCTACTATCGACTTCCCGGCGTAATTGCCAATATTGCTCTGTTAATTTATGCTCTGTTAACTTGGGCAGCTTTCGTGCTTTTGGGAGTGACATTAACGCTGCCGGGAATTGCTGGTTTCGTGCTCAGCATCGGGATGGCCGTGGATGCTAACGTGCTGATTTTTGAGCGCACGCGGGAAGAGTTGCGGGCGGGAAAAACGCTTTATCGATCGGTCGAATCTGGTTTTTACCGCGCTTTTTCCAGCATTTTAGACGGCAATGTCACAACAGTTATTGCTTGTGCTGCTTTGTTCTGGTTGGGCGCTGGTTTAGTTAAAGGGTTTGCTGTAACTCTGGCATTGGGCGTAGTAGTGAGTATGTTTACTGCTATTACTTGCAGCCGCACTCTACTTTTGGTAGTGTTGGGCTTTCCGGCCCTGCGGAAACCTCAGTGGTTCTGTCCAGATTTGTCGAAAACTGCTAATAGTTAACTGTTGACTGTTGACTGTTGACTGTTGGTAGTTTTTTAACTAACTCCTTCCTTCCTTCCTTCTTCCATCCGTTACATCCCGTACATTGCTCGTTGCCGAACTTCCCTCTTCCTTCAAATTATGAAATTCAGTGTTATCAAACAGCGATCGCTCTGGTGGAGTATTTCCGCCGCTATAATCCTTGCAGGTATAGTGTCGATGGCAATTTCTTGGACTCGTCCCGACATCCGCGCACCGCTGCGGCCCAGCTTGGACTTTATCGGCGGCACTAGGCTGCAATTTGAACTCGACTGCACGAAACCAGAAAATTGTAAACCCATCGATATTGCTGCTGTCCGTGAAATTCTTGACACCCAAGGTTTAGGTGGCAGCAGCATTCAAGTTATCGGCAAAGAACAGCGAGGTTTATCGTTACGAACTAAAACTTTGGATGTCGAACAGCGGACTAATTTACAAACAGCTTTGAGCGAAAAGATAGGCACTTTTGCTCCTCAATCTACTCAAATTGATACGGTTGGGCCTACCCTCGGTAAACAATTATTTACTTCGGGATTGTTGGCTTTATTTCTTTCCTTTGCTGGCATTACTATTTATCTAACATTCCGGTTTCAGTTAGATTATGCCTTTTTTGCTTTCGTTGCTCTATTCCACGACGTGTTGGTTACTCTTGGTGTTTTCTCGTTTTTGGGTTTAGTTCAAGGAGTGGAAGTTGACAGTTTATTTGTGGTCGCGCTCTTGACAATTATCGGTTTTTCTGTTAACGATACAGTGGTAATTTACGATCGCGTGCGCGAAGTAATCAAGCTAAATCCGGGACAGTCGATCGATCAAATTGTCGATGATGCGGTTATGCAGACCCTGGGAAGGTCAATTAACACGACGATGACAACGCTGCTGACATTGTTTTCAATCTTTTTGTTTGGCGGCGAAACCCTCAAATACTTTGCTTTAGCTTTGATTGTCGGTTTTATTGCTGGTGCGTATTCCAGTATTTTCATTGCCAGCACGCTGCTAGCTTGGTGGCGCAGTCGCACTGGCAACTCTATCCCCGTCCCCGCAGAAGGAATCAACCAGTCAGAGGAAGTTTAGTTGACTGTTGACTGTTAATTGTTGACTGTTAATTGTTGACTGTTGACTGACAAATAACAAATAACTAATGACTAATAACTAATGACTAATAACTAATGACTAATGAAAGCGACGCAAATTTTCAAATTGAAGTCCAAAGGCTTCACAAACTAACAGTTTACGGCCGCTGGTTAACTGTGATATTGCTCTGGATTAGCGTCGGTTCTTTGAGCATTTGGGGTTTGCGCCGCGAAATCGCTTTGTGGTTGGAACACTTCACTTGGGCGGCGGTGCGCTACGGTTTATCTTTTCACCGCTGGCCGACTCTCGGTTTGGGTTTGTGCTTGGGAATGACTTTAGCTGTGCTAACTTGGCAAAGTCGCAATAGAGTGCGAGGATTGCCCCTGCGGGAAAAACAGGGTTTGGAACAACAAGTGCGCCGCATTCGCCAACAGGGGCCGAGTCATCCTTTGTGGAAGTGGGTTTGCAAAGGTTCGCGGTAGCCGACGGGCTTTATTCTCTAGTCTCAAGCCAGAGGAACGAAAGTTTGACAAGAAGCGGTTTCAACAGCCGAGTCCCTAACTTTTATTCCGACGGACATCGGACTGACATCCGTGGAGCGAATCCGTTGCCGAACTTCCGACGGAGATCGGACTGACATCCGTTACATCCGTGGAGCGAATCCGTTGCCGAACTTCCTTCTGCCTTCTGCCTTCTGCCTTCTGCCTTCTGCCTTCTGCTGTATCACGCAAAGCGAGGCAAAATCTGTGCTGGGGGAGACTGTTGAAGTGGAATCTCGATCGCAAATTCTGCTCCTTTTCCCGGTTCCGAAAAGCACTTCAATTCGCCGCCGTGTTGGTTGACAACAATTTCATAGCTAATCGACAGTCCCAAACCCGTTCCTTGGCCGACTGGCTTAGTAGTAAAGAAAGGGTCAAACAACCGCTTCCGAACATCTTCTGTCATCCCCGGGCCGTTGTCAGAAATTTTAATTATTACCTTTTTTTTCTCAATTAACTCCGTGCGAATCCAAATCGCAGGAAGCAGGCGAGTAGAGTTAGAAAGTGATGATTGACTATTTGTACAAGACTGCTTTCGATCGCCTGGGGAATTGTTATGGCTTTGTTTATCGACTTTTTCGTCTTTGTTCGACTCAACAAGAGCGTAAATGGCATTAACTAAAATATTCATAAATACCTGATTGAGCTGTCCGGGATAGCAATGCACCAGCGGCAAGTCGCTGTATTCTTTGTGAATTGCGATCGCCTCTTGCCCCGATTTCCCTTTAAGCTGGCTTTGCAAAAGCATAATCGTATTGTTGATACCCTCGTGAATGTTGACCTGCTTCATTTGAGCTTCGTCTAACCTGCAAAAATTCCGCAGCGACAAAACGATGTCGCGCACTCTTTCTGCACCTTGCTGCATAGAATTTAAGACTTTCGGCAAGTCTTCAACTAAATAATCGAGTTCTATTTTTTCTGCTTCCGCTGCAATTTCCGGTATGAATTCGGGACAGTGCTGCCGATAGATGTCGAGCATCCGCATTAAACCTTCCGTATACTCTTTAGCGTGGTGCAAATTGCTGTAGATAAAGCCGATCGGGTTGTTAATTTCGTGAGCTACTCCTGCTACTAACTGACCCAAAGAAGACATTTTTTCTGTTTGAATTAGTTGAGTTTGAGTGCGCTGAAGTTCCAGCAGGGCAAGTTCGAGCTGTTGGGCTTGATGTCTCAATTGCGCTTGCGACTCGCGCATAGCCACTGTTGACAACTCGTGAATTTGCAACTGAGACAGCAGCAGTTGGTGTACGTCTAAAAGTTTGTAAGTTTCGGGTTCTACCTGTACTACAATTGGTTCGTGGATTAGTTCGGGCGATCGCTCCAAAGACTGCCGCACGGCCGTCATAATCGAGGTTTCGCGATCGAGAACCAACATATCAGTTTTAGTAAAGCGGTAAAGTATGAACAAAGGCTGTTGAGAAAATAACTCCAAACTGTAGGGGCGGCTCATGTGTTCAAAAAAACGCCGCCGCGAAATCATCCCTGTAAACTTTCCTTGTTTAGTGATGATGATGCCGGGAACTAAAGGGTTTGCTTGAAAAATTTTAGCAACTTCGTCCCCCGGACACTCAGACTCTAGGAGAAAGTCGTAGAGGGTTAATTCCTGTAGAGTCGATCGCAAACCAAGCGGCGATTTCAGGGGACTCAACCCGTCATTTTCATACACTGCTCCCTCCTTTGGTAATTGGCAGTAGCGGTTGGATGCTGGAGTATGGCGTACTATTTTGACTGCATTTTCAACTTTTTTTATAGCTGGAAAATCAACTCTACTCTGCTCGCTCGAATCGAGTTAATTCAGCAGTATTTTTTTTGCCTTAAATAGTGCTGGTGTCACCCGAAATGAGCTTGCAGGTTAGATTAATTTAACAGCAGACACCCCTTTGAAACCTGACTGTGTAGTAAATTTTATCTCTCCAAGATTCTATTAATCCGAATATAGCAGTCATAACTATTTTTAATGTTTGATGACATTAATTTGCTTCAGATTGATAGACATCTGCGGCCTGTGGCAGTACATTTGGTATCACCCCTTGCGTAAAATTATATTACAATAAAACAAGACTAGCGACAAATCGGCAGCCGATCGCCCACTTTTATAATTCAGCCAAAACTGGTTTCGGGCAATGGCCAATAAATCTCAATTGTCAATTTTTTCGCACAAATGCCGAGCGCTCTCAACCCGGGGATTGTATTGCAGGTAGTCTCCGAGCCAGCGACAGCCGATTGCGACCAATTTGTCAACTTCTGCAGCTTCTACTTTAGCAGCATCGAGAGTCGAAAGCTTCACCGACGAATCTTTCCCGGCAGATGCTAAAGTTGTGCGATCGGGACTAAAACTCACACTCCACACATCGGCTTGATGTGCCCTAAAAGTTTGCAGCAAAGTGCCATCAGGGCGCCAAAGTCTCACCTTACCGTCCATACTGCCCCCTGCGAGCATCTTGCTATCGCCGCTCCAACTGACACTACCCAAACCTGCTGTAGAATCGTCTAGAGTTTTGAGCAACTTGCCGCGGGTGTTCCAAAGTTTCACCTTCCAATCGTGACTCGCAGAGGCAATCATCTCGCCGTCTGGCGAGAAAATCCAGCCCCACACTTCATCTCCGTGTCCTAAAAGAGTTTTCTCAAGTCGAAACTGTTTTTCTCCGCTGCCTTTCCCTAGTTTGACAGTTCGAGCTTGACTGCTGGAAGCCAACATATTGCCGTCGGCACTGAACCTGACTGATGTAACTGGTCTAGTATGTGCTTTTAAAGTTTGCAGCAAAACGCCGCCTGCATTCCAAATCTTAATAGTTTTATCATAACTGGCAGTAGCAATTAGTTGGAAGTTGGGCTCAAACTCGCGCTCCAAACTAAATCTAGGTGTCCTTTCAAAATTTGCAGCAAAGTTTCATCGCGGCGCCAAATTCTGGCAGTATTGTCAAAACTTGTAGAAGCAATTAACTGACTGTCTAGACTGAAAAGAACCTCAGTAATTGAATTGCTGTGTCCTGGCAAACTCAAAATCAGCTTGCCGTTTGGCTGAAAAACTTTAACAGTAAAGTTGTCACCCGCACTCACAATTAACTTGCCATCGGGGGTGAAATTAGCCGTGTGTCCGTTAGCCAAACGATTGCGTTCTCGGACTACATTTACCGTTTGGTGCAGTATATTTACTGTCTGTGCTTTTAGCGCTGGGGAAACTTCTATTTCTAGCAATTTTTTTGCCGCGCTGACTGCTGCGATTAAAGCTCCTAGCTGGTCGTAGCTTAGGGAAATACTGGCAGTGGATTTGAGGGCTTCAATTTGGGTAATAATCGCTTGTTTCTTTTGAGTGTCAGCACGAGTGGCAACTCGCTGCGCGTGCAATACGACGCTGGCAGAGATTGCACGCGCAGCGAGTCCGAACAAACTCCATTGGACTGTTCGCTTGGCTTTTTGCTGAGCTTGAGTCAAGACTAAATTTGCCTCTGCCAATATTTGTGAGGCTGTTTTTTCGAGTTCCAAAGCTCTTTGAACTTCCAGATTTTCTAATTCTTGGCTAGCTGATAGAAATTGATAATCGCGATCGCCCAAACTTTTGTCTGCAGCCCAGGTTAACGCTTCTGCGAGAGCTCTTCCTTGCAACAAGCGGGAAGTGTCGCTATGGTTGGATGCTTCCCAAGCGACGATCGACTCGGAGTAAGGCCTGCACTTTGCTAATTTTTGCTGTATCCATTCTCTGTTAAAAACAGAGGCGTAAATTGGGTTGTAAACTCTCAGTTTTCCTTGGTCTTTGACGATTAAACCAGAGAGTAACAGTTCCATTTTTTCGGAACTGTCTTCAGCTAAAGAAGCTAATCCCCCGGCTTGGGGGCTAAGATAGCTTAACTCTCCTGCTGGTTTTTCTGTCGGATTTGGGAGAGTCACGTCGGCTAAAATTTGTTGGTAAAGTCCCAGCAAACGGCTGATGCGCTGGGGATTTCTCAGGAGGCGATCGCGAATTGTTTTTAGGTGTTCGGGTTCGTCTTGAAATTCCCAGTTTTCCAATGTGCTCAACTGCACTAATTCGGCAATGAATAATTGACAGTTGGCTGCGCTATTCCAGCGGCTGCTAGTTTGTGCTGCTAACTTCTGAGCAGTTAATTGACAAATCTTGTGAGTGAGAAATGGCTGTCCTCCCGTCCACACTAATATTTCTTTGAGAATTTCTAGGGAATTTTCTCTTGTTTCGCCCCATCCTTGAGCTAAAGGTGTGGCTTCTGCAATATCAAATCCTTTGAGTTCAATGGCGCGACCTATATTAAACGGAGTTCGGGTTTTGTCAGATATTAAATTTTGAGGAGTAGCGACTCCAAATAATGCAAAAGTCAGGCGGTTATATTCGGAATTTTCGGCGCGTTTGTTGTAGCAGCCGCGCAACATTGCAAAAAAGTCGTCGCTGGAGAAGTTGAGGGAGAGAATACTGTCAATTTCATCGATAAAAATAACGATATTGCGATCGCTCGAAGGAAGCAATACCTGTTCGATAAATTCATTTAATCTGACGACTGGCGGCAAGTGTTCTCGATCGCGCCACCAAGTCCTGACATTCATTTTAATTTTAAGGCTGTTGGCGAGAGTGGCTGTAAAGCCGGCATACCAATGCACGGGAGTTATTTGGGCAGTGCCAATTCCTGTGATGTCAACAATCCCGCAGGCGGTGTTTTCTGCTTGCAAGCGGCGCGCTGTTTGCACCCGCAGACTCGATTTTCCCATTTGCCGCCCGGTGAGCACGTAGCAAAACTCGCCTGCTTTTAACGAGCCGTAAAGTTCGCGATCGGCTGCTCTGGTGACGTAGGTAGGAGCATTCGCCGGTAAACTGCCGCCAACTTGATATTCAAATTCTGTTGCTGGCAAATCGCACACGGAGCATAAAGGACTGTAGTTTAGACTAAATAAAGATGAGAACGGTGGCTTTCAGAAGAACTAGAGCCACCGCGCCGGGAGAGAATAAG
>NZ_JAUBSF010000039.1:0-54652 GCF_036704615.1 Microcoleus sp. K4-B3 | reverse complement strand
GACTAATTATGAAATGGAACCGAAAAATAAAAAGTAAAGGTAACTTAGTTAATGCAGTTTAGATGTTTGACAGCTTACCATCAACCAGGATAAAGAGTGCGATATCGGGACGCATGACAAGATCGGGGTCGTTAACCAAATCTAGACCTAACACATCAGAATATTTCCGATAATTGTAATCCCAGGTCAGTTGCACGTACCCCCGTCCGTAAAACGGATAATAGGGCAGAGTTTTGCGGTCGTTCTCCCCTTCAGGTTCACCCAAATAATACGATTCCTTTACGGGTTGGAAACTATCTGCTGTTTCATGTTCAACGGTTGCGAGAATGTAAGCAATTTGAGCTTGAGAAGTAATTCCTTGGCGATGAGCTTCTTTGATAATTGCCTGCACCGCTGCTTCTTTATCACCACCTTTCCAATCAGGTAACATTCCAGCACCCTGCTTGGCATCCAGTAAAGCTTTAGCGGTGGTTGCCCCTAATACATCTCCGCCATCAAGTTTACGGCTGGCTTTAAAACTTCTTAAGGCTTCTTGCGTTTGAGGGCCGTAAATCCCATCAACAACCTCTAAAAGATGATTAGCGCGTAAAATGGTTTGAATTTCTGCACAGAATAGTTGATCTTCAACTAAAACTCCCGAGTTAATATCATCAAAAGGAATTGATTGCTTTTGGTCAATCACGTCTTGGACTTTCAGGCCGGATGGTTCGCTGGAAACCCCACGAGACTGTCCAGAAATTAACTGTGTCAGTTTAGTTTGGGTGACAAAACCGACAATTCCATCCACCTGCAACCCTTGTTGAGCCTGAAATTTTCGGATTGCGGCATCAGTTTCGGTGCCAAAGATACCATCTGTTGTAACTGAAATGCCAACGTTGGCTAAATCTTCTTGAAGTTTGCGGACTCGTTCTCCCTGCATTGGGGGTACAACCAGTCGCAGATCGCCTTGTTGGTCACTGCTGTAGGGGGCTGCATCAATTCCAGGGGAAAGGAAACTCACATGAAGATGATTGTCATGTCCATCCCAAAATTCTACCCCTGTGATTTGTGGATCGTTGAACAAAATTGTTTTAACACGCAAAATTGGATTATTGTAGAATAAATCTACCAATTCTTGAGTGCGATCGCGAGAGTATTCAGGAGCGCGCCAAGTAAGTCCAATTTCTGCATCAGTGTTAGCAACAAGAGAAATATCAACATCAAGTCCGTTGTCATGAGAGCTATGACCTGGTGTTGGCCCTTCTGCTGTACTGATATCTCCGATGCCAATGCGGGGTTTAGGATATTTTTTTACCCACTGATTACAGACATATTTGAGAGCCTGAAGCACTTCTGGACGACCATAGCAATTGTCTCCGTAACATTCATAGCCATCTCCATTGGCAGGCATTTGTTCAAAAAAACCTCGCGTTCCCCAACTAAACTGCTCAATTTCTTCTGCGGTGAAACCAATATTTGCAGTGCAGTGGGTATGGTTATGCTGCAAGGTTTCAGAGCGTTTGCGATTGATTTCTAATACCATTGTTTTTTTCCTTGTGAGAGTTTGTTTTTTGCTTCAAGATCGCTTTTTAGGATGGCGATCTAATCAACGTTGAATAATCTTGCAGCACTTTGCTTTCCCAAGTTAAAAGGTGTGAACCCCCGCCCCCAGCCAAAGTGCGAACAGGCTTACCCTCCGCCACATCCCAGAGTCCGATCGTCCGATCCCAGCTTCCAGAAGCCAGGATTTTACCGTCAGGGCTAAAGGCGACACTCTCAACCCAGTCCTGATGGCCGATCAAAGTTTGAATCCGTTTACCCGTCGCCATATCCCAGAGTCCGATCGTGTCATCGAAACTCCCAGAAGCGAGAGTTTTGCCATCAGGACTGAAGGCGATACTCAAAACCCCTTGGTGATGGCCCCTCAAGCTTGCAAAAATTTGACCCGCAGCCAAATCCCACAGCGTGATTTTATTGTCAAAACTGCCAACAGCCAGAGTTTTACCATTAGGACTAAAAGCAATACTCAAAACAGAATTCTTGCCATCTGTCAAAGCGCTAATCAGTTTACCCGTAACCACATCCCAAAGTTTAATAGTTTTGTCGCTACTCCCAGAAGCAAGAGTTTTACCATCCGGGCTAAAAGTAAAACACTCAACCCAACTCTGATGACCGGTCAAGGTGTGAATGAGTTTACCAGTAGCCACATCCCAGAGTTTGATAGTTTTGTCGCTACTCGCAGAAGCAAGGGTTTTACCATCAGGACTAAAAGCAATCTTCAAAACCCAATTTTTATGACCCGTTAACCTGTCAATAGATTTACCAGTAGCCATGTCCCAGAGTTCGATCGAGTTGTCGAAACTTGCAGAAGCGAGAGTTTTGCCATCAGAACTAAAAGCCACACTCAAAGCTCCTTTCTGATCGCCTCTGAAAGTTTTAATAACTGTGCCGGTAGCCACCTCCCAAAATTTGATACTTTGGTCGAAACTCCCAGTAGCGAGGGTTTTACCATCGGGACTAAAAGCGACACTCCAAACAGAACGCTGTTGCTCTGCCGAGGGATCGATCTGCTGGATCTGTGCCACATCCTGAACTTGAATAATTCTGTAAGATGCCAATCTTGTTTTTTGATTAAAACGTAAATTTGCATCAATACTACGCATCTTAATTGTCGCTTTTTCTACCGATCGCCACTGCCACACTGTCAAGCAAGACGCTAAGATCAATGCTAAACTATAAAAAACAGTCAATTTTATGAAAAGATTGTGGTATTTTTGTTTACGAAATATCGCATTAAATTCCATAGCTGATTTCCTCCCTTAACCCTGAATAATATTTAGATGCTTCTACTTTGACCATCTAAGAGCCGCGATTTATGCGATCGCACACCTGGCGGTCTTCTTTACTAAGATTGACATTAGGATTATTGAAATAATCGCGCATCCAAAAGCAACCATGCTTTAATAAAGCATCGAGTTCTAATCCCTCCAAATTCCACAAAATCATCGTCGTATCATCGCTACCCGATGCCAAAGTCTTACCATCAGGGCTGAAACTAAGACTGCGAACCGCCGCAGTATGCCCCGGCAGAGTAGCGATCCAAGTGCCATCCGGTTTCCAGAATTTCACCGTCTTATCATTACCCGTCGAAGCTAATATTTTGCCGTCCGGGCTAAAACTGATACTATTAGCTGCCACCCTATGCCCCGTCCAGCTTTTGAGCAAAGTGCCATCTTTTTTCCAAACTTTAAGCGTGCCATCATCGCTAGCCGAGGCAAGGGTTTGACCATTTGGGCTGAAACTAACGCCATAAACCTGATCCTCATGCTTCATAGTATTTAGCAAAGTTCCATCCATTTTCCACAGTTTGACGGTCTTATCAAGGCTTGCTGAAGCAAGAGTTTTACTGTCAGGACTAAAACTAAGACTCAGAACTAAACCGCTATGTTTAGAAAGAGTATTGAGCAAGGTACCATCTGGCTTCCAAAGCTTCACTGTGGTGTCATAACTTCCAGAGGCGATCGTTTGACCATCTGGGCTAAAACGAACGCTCACAACTTGAGCTTTATGACCAGAAAGGGTATTCAGCAACGTGCCATCTTGTTTCCAAAGTTTTACTTTGCTATCCAAACTACCAGAGGCGATCGTTTGACCGTCGGGGCTAAAACTGACGCTAGAAACCGGCGCTTGATGCCCAGAAAGGGTTTTCAATAAAGAGCCATCTCGTTTCCAGACTTCAGCCAAGCTATTAGCAGTTCCCGAAGCCAATGTGTCATTTTTGGGGCTAAAACTAACACCCAAAACAAGATCCGTCTGCCCCGTCAAAGTTTTGCGTAAGCTATTATTAAACTTCCACAGTTCAATGCTATTATCAATGCCGGCAAAGGCAAGAATTTGACCGTCGGGGCTAAAAGAAGGGCTCCGTCCAGTTAAAGTATTCAGCAAAGTACCATCGCGTTTCCAAACTTTAACAATATTGTCAGCACTTGATGAGACGAGCAACTGACTGTCTGGGCTAAAACTAACCTTGAAAATATAAGTATTATGCTCAAGAGTTTTAACTAAAGTGCCATCGGGTTTCCAAATTTTTACCGTCTTGTCTTCACTTGATGAGGCGATAACCTCACCATCACGGCTAAAACTGACACTCATAATCCGCGCTTTATGGGCAGGAAAACTTTTCCGTAAACTGCCATCGAGTTTCCAAAGCTTGACCGTTCCATCCGCACCACCCGAAGCAATAGTCTGTCCGTCTGGGGTAAAACTGACACTAATGACTGGAGCTTTATCCTGAATGGTTTTGAGCAATGTGCCATCGGGTTTCCAAAGCTTAATTGTCTTGTCCGCACTAGCAGAGGCAAGAGTCTTGCCGTCTGGACTAAAACTAACATTCAAGACGGGTCCTTTATGCCCAGAAAGGGTATTGAGTAAAGTGCCATTCGGTTTCCAAAGTTTAACCGTTCCATCGGCACTAGCAGAGGCAATAATTTGACTGTCTGGGCTAAAACTAATGCTATAAACTTCGTTGGTATGTCCCGAAAGGGTATTGAGTAAACTCCCATCTGATTTCCAAAGTTTAATCGTATTGTCTGCACTAGCAGAGGCAAAAGTTTGATTATCAGGACTAAAAGTGATGTTATAAATAGCAGCTTGGTGACCTTTCAAGCGATTGGATTCTCTGATGCGATAAATAACAGATTGCAGGGCTGACACAACCTCCTCCTGCGTGTTTGAAGAAACCCAAACTGCCTGTTTCATTATTTTTAGGGCTTTTAAAGCTTCTATCAAAGCATCTAATTCTCGATCGGAGCTAAAAAGTTGTTCAGCCGATAGCGCTAAGCTTCTGCTTTGGGCTTGTAGATTTTGGTTCCATTGATAAAAGAGAAATCCTAATGTCACAGCAAAGGCTGTAGCAATCAGGCTAATTTTGCGGCGGAGGTTGTTACGCCGGCGTCGGAGGCTGCGCTGTAAAAATTCTGCCTCTACTTCGTTAAACCAATTTTCATCGTATTTGAGATGTTCGTCTAATACTTTCAGATAAGGGTTGGTATCCCATAGAAATTCTTCTTGTTTTTCTTGGCTGCGTTTTTGGAGGCTGGGTTTGCGCTTCCCGACTTTAATCAAAGTTGCATTAATCTGGTAAAAAACGTTTTGACAAGAGAGGAGGCTGCTGTCTATAAAATTAACAAGTGGTTCTATTTTTTGTTGAAAATTCAGTGGCTTTTCTTTGCTTTTCCACTCTATAGCTGCTGGGGTTAGCCGCCGTTGCAAAATTAAATTTTCCTGATGTTCTCGTTCCCAAACTATTAGCTTTTGCCATCCTCGCATCAAGACATCGTGGGCCGGTTCAACATAGCCTTTGCCTTCGGTATCTCGCCCTTTTACTAATAGACGTGCGGCACAAAATTGCTCAATGGCTGTTTGGACTCGTTGATTTTCCGGTTCGGGATAAATTAATTCTTCATCTAATACCCGCCGGCGAGCTAATTCACCACCGCCTACAGCTACCATGCGTAACATGATGTGGCGGATGGTTTTTGCATAAGCACGATCGCTTTTAAGTAATTCGTCATATTCCGCGTCGGCTCTTTGGGTCAGACTGCGTGTAACTCCGCCCAATTCTTCATAGTCTTCTTGAGTAATTGCCCGATTATTTCTTTTCCCTTCTCTGACGTTTTTAATATAGTTAAAATAAAGTTCGCTCAGGGTGAAAGAAAGTAAAGGTAGTGCTCCGGGCATTTGTGCGACTTCATCAATTAATTGCTCTACCAAGGTGGCCGGTTCAAAATACATCACCTTAGCAGCAGCAGGATCGACAATCGCTTGGCGTAATTCTTCCCGTGTCATGGCGGGAACAACAAATCGTGATTTTTTCCAATAGGGTTTTAAGGCTGTATCTCTAAACTGAGGTTCAAAATCGGAACGTAAAGTTATGACTATTCGCAACCAATCAGGGAGAAATTCTAAGGCTTTTGCTAACCAATTTAAAAAATTTTCTTGGTCTTGGCTATCTTGGGTGAGAGTCACTAATTCTTCAAATTGGTCGATGACTAACAGCAATTTTGTGTGAGGATTAAAGTTTTTCCATGCACTGAGTTTGTATAACAAGCTTTGCAAAGTTTGTCCTGCTTCCAAACTGGGAGATCTAGTGCTAGTTTCTGGTAAGTCTTTGTCAGAAACTAGCTCGTTAGAGATCAGGAATTCTGTTAAATTTTCGTTTTCTATGGCAGAGTTTAAAGCACTGAAAGGAGACTCACCCGGACGAATAGGAGAGAGGATGCGCCAGTTGGGTTGAGTTGTTTTCAATTGGGGAAGTAATCCAGCTTTGACTAAGCTAGATTTCCCTGAACCTGATGCGCCTAGAACCACAGTTAAGGGATGTTCTGTGACGAATTCAACTAATTTTTCATTTAAAGCCTGTCGGCCAAAGAATTTGTCGCTATCTGCTTCTTCAAATGATTGTAATCCTTTGTAGGGATTGGTGTTTTCATTTAGTTTGGGTGCAGGGGGCAATTGATTAACGTCAAAACCAGGAAGAATAAAAATATATTCGCCCTTATCATGGTGTTTTAACTGTGCAAAACCCGGGGTTTGTTTAGCTGCTATTTTGCCGAATTCTGATTGTAAATAGGCATAGAGTTCTGTTGCGGTAATTACGCCATCTTTGGTAAGGTCTGCTTCTCCCTCAAGCGCCTTGAGTAAAAGTTCTGCAAAGGGAGAGTGATTGGAACTTTCGCTTCGCTGTCCAAACCGATACAGGGAGTCGGCGGCTTTTTCATCATGCGCTGCTGAGGTAATGACTTGCTGGGCGCAGCCTGATGTGTAGCGAGCGTACCGTTCGCGATATACTTTTTGCGATCGCACCGCCTCCCGATGAACTGCCGCCCAGCGAAAAGTCCCAGCAAAGCAGCAATCCAGGATAATTAACGAATGGCGGCATGGCAGTTGGATTAAGCTATCGTGCAATCGCTGCATCGACAGCCAAGTGTCGCTATCATCTCGTTCACCATCTTGAGGAATCAAAAAGCCAGCCGGGCCTTCTGCATTATCCAGTCCATCTAAGGCGATGCCATGTCCCGCAAAATAGAACAAAATGCGATCGTCCGCTGCAACTTGCACTTTATGGCCATCCGGAAAAACCAGTATTTTCTCGGCAAAGCCTGCCAAGAGATCGCTGATATTAGACAGAGTGGCATCTGTATCTAACAGTAACAAAACTTGGTATTGATACTTTTCCTCGATCAGATTGGCAAGTTGTTGAGCATCATTGGCTGCTGTTTGCAAGGGGGGAATGTTGTTAAAATAGCGATCGATACCAATCACCACTGCCAGACTGCGTTTAATCTCCGACATTCTTTAATTCCCCCGACTAATTTATTTCAAATTTCAGTTTGATTATGGTCAAACTGTCAACCAAAAACTAATTGCTAGTTTTTTTAAACTGATATAGTGCCTGTTCCTTAGACTGACTCGTTGATTTTTGATTCACTGGTTGTTGCACGGGAGAACGAGGCCATAGACCAATTAAGCCAATAGCGGCTGCGATTAAAAACGCAGCTAGCCCAATTCCTAAACCTGTTATCCTTGAATTATTTTGTGTTTGAACGTTTAGCGTATCCGAGCCAACTGAATGTGAACTGGTGAGACTGTTAGAGGCTGGAGAGGGACTTTCTACGGGAGTTTTGGCAAGCTGTTCTGCAACAGGTAAAGGGTTGACTGTATTTTTAACCACAGGCTGAGAATTCATAATCTCTGGCTCATCCTCTACTATTGCCACGGCCAAAGGTTTTACTAATAACTGGCTATTGCCATTTGGAGTGGGGAAAAGAGCCGCTGCCAGAGCATCTAACCCAGCCTGATGTGTAAAGTAGCTAAGATGGTCGCACGCAGTATCCGGTAATAGGATTTTGGGTGCTGGAGAGCGATTAGCACTGACATTTTTGATGCTAGTTAAAGCAACGGCAATATCATTAGGCTGACTGAAAAATGCCAATTCTACAACTCTGTCTTTAGTTTGACCAAAAAGGTTGCTCAATAACCGTTGTAAGGGATTTGATTCCTTGTCTGGTTGAAATTCTAGAGCTTTTGAAACAATTGAGCGATCGCCCGCAATAATTGTATAGGGAACCCCTGGGTCAGGATTTTCGGCAAGTTTTTTCAGAAAAGGAGAATCCGGTCGCATTTGCTCTAGCGAGTAATCATTTGCTTCTAAAAACTCCAGTAATTGAGCAACTATTTTGGTCGACCAAATAATTTTTGAAAGTTGATTCAACCCTATCCCAAGCGCTGTGAAAACCCAATCCTGTACTGTAGGCCAAGGAGAACCCCCATTAGGCGTCCCTAACATCACCAAGTGCTGTACGATCTGATTCCCACCTTCTCGCTCGATAAACCAGCGAGAAACCAAACCCCCCATTGAGTGAGCCACAATATGCAACTGCTTGCCGTGATTTCCTCCCAAACCAACTGCTTGCAATCTTTGACCTAATAAGCGGCTATTTTCCTCTATGGTTGTTTGGATATTCTCGTAGTCAAAAGTCAAAACTAAGTCATAAATTTCTGCAATCTGTCGCTGTTGTCCGTCCACTTCTACTAACGTCTGTCTGACACTAGGAACCATACTTTGCGTGTCCCCTATAATCCCGTGAATGTAGAGAATGATTCGCTGGGCTTTTCCAACTCTAGCTTTAACTTGGTCTGGATTTTTTTCGTAGCTGACATCACCTTTTTCGCTGACCTCTGCTACAGCTAAAATAGGATATTCATAAGGTCTTCCCAATTTTTGATAGGCGACTTTTTCAAAGAAAATTCGGATTGACCCGTGAAGGCTGCGACTGCTAACTGTTGGTTTGGGTAAGCGTTCCAGCGTAATCTCTATCTTGCCATCTTCAGTTCTCGCCCCTCTTCCTAATGGCAAGAAAAATTCCCCATCATAAGCAAAAGGTAAGATATGCTCATTTTCCGCTAATTCTTGATTGACCAACAAGTTGAGAGGGGTTGCTGGTGTCACCGCTTGATAACCTTCTACATCACTTAACTCCAAAGCACTTAACCCTGGATCAGTGCCTCGGCTGGTTGTAAATTGGAAAGATTCACTCACGCGATTTTGTTGTCGCAAAATCGCAGGTAAAATCAAATTCCCTAAATCTCGACTCGCTTGGGGTACAGTGGTGAGATTCACTTTCGCTTTTAAAGTTGGATGAGCTTGAACTTCGACGGCACCCTGTTGTAAGGCAGTGCTGCGATTAGCGTTAATGGGTTGAGCATCTTGAGGTCGGACAATTGTAATCGTGACTTCCTTTGTCATCCAATCATCATAATTTCCCTTGGCTCTCACGGCTTCGCGAGTATTAACTTGTGCCATCAAGCTATTCAGAGTTCCCTCAGTTTCTCCAAGAGAACGAGTCAGTTTAGGCGGCGCTAGTCCATCTTGCTTTAACAAGCTAGCATCAAATTCTGTGGTACATACAATTAGCTTGAGAATATCCTTATACTCAGTAATTCCTTGTTCAAAATATTCGTCTGGTACTTGAAATATAATATCATCAAAGCTGGTAATACTAGAGGGATTTTCTGAATTTTTGGCGGGAAGCAAGATGCTGCTATCTCTGTCAAAAAATGGAGTGTCTACGGCAAAACTTTCAGAAAGATCGATAACATTGCAATACAATTTTTTGTCACTTTTATTGGTCAGCCTTATTTGGATGTTTGGCGCTTGCCACTCCCCATTGTCATAGGCGTAATCGACACGCATCTCAGATGAGGAGATGTTTCCGTCTCTATCCCCTGGCGAAGATTCTTGCTGACCGCAAAGCAGAATTATTTCCATTTCCACCTCGTCGGTTTTAATGCGGCTGGTCGCCGGAGTGGAGAGTTGTAAAATGTTATTCCAACGGGCAATATGTTCTAAACGATAAATCACCTGTAAAGCAATTTCCTCTGTGTATCCCGACTGATTGGGTTCTTCGGGAATCGGAGCAACTAAAGGCCGGTTATTATCAGGCTGTAAAATCCAATACTGACCCTGACTGACTAACAGATGGCAATCTGCATCTTTAGGTTCATTTACCTGCTGCACATACAAAGAAGGTTTGTTGCCAATTGCTGCTTTTGACAGTGCTTCTTGCAGATTTTTGATGCCTTGGACTTCACTTTCATCGCCCTTAATGTAAATTTTCAACGCTGGCAACGGCAAACTTGTCACCACTGCCCAATAGCTCTCAGTTTCTGATAAGCTGTCTTGACCGTTAATAATTTCTACTTGGCTGCGTTGTGGCAATACCTGAGTGACTCGTGCTTCGCCTAAAGCTTCTGAAAGTTGGCGCAATTTTTGGGCACTGCTGCCATAGGGAAAAAATGCTAGTCGAGTATCTCCCCCATTAGAGGGTTTAGGAATTCCGTGAATAGACCCTCCATCAATTACCCAATTCCGAAGGTTTTGACTGTGAGTTAATGTGAAGTAGTGAGGCCGTTCTTTAATAGCACCGCCCAAGAAAGGTTGGTCTAAATCGTGCCTGTCTGTTGCTTCTACTTGAGGCGACTGTTCTTTGACTTTGCCGGTCACGAGAGCATTCATATTTCTCGCTAAATCTCGATAGGTTATGCTGCCATTTGTTCGCTGTAGTGTTTGCAGCAAAAAGTAAGAGAAAGCTCCTCTACTTTCTCCATCCTCAGTTTTGTATTCTTTCGCCAGTTCGTAGTCTCTACAGGCAGAGAATAAAATGTGCTTTCCCTTGGGCAAAATCACACCAGTTGTCTTTTTTTCTGATTGTTTAGCACTGCTTAGTATTTCATGAATTGCGGGTGCGTCTTCGGCAAAAATAAACGTGCTTAACGGTCGCTCCCGCGAGTCTACTAAGGCGCGCCTCACTGTTGTTTCCGGGGGTAAGTCTCTGGTTCCCGAACCGGAGTGGCAGCAGTCAAGAATGACAACAATGCGGGGTTCTTTTAGGGCTATTTTGGATATGAGGTAGGCTAGTTCTTTATCAGCTAAGTCCCGACCATTTTCTGCACGGCTGTCATAGCACACTAAAGTTTCATCTAAGCGGTCTGCCTCTAATTCCCAAAATTCCTCTGGTGATTTCTCTTGAGCGCCATGACCGGAATAGTAAAATAAGACCACATCTTCGCTGTCAGCGTTGCACAAATGCTGCTGGAAACCGCTGATAATTGCCTGACGAGTGGCATCTTGATTGAGCAGTATCCAAGGTTGGTCTGTAGGCTCTATCAGTTTCCATTCGCTATCTTGAGTAATTCGCTCTCCCAGATAAGCTTCTATAGCTTTAATATCGTTAACACAACCTTTTAAGGGAGGGACGATAGGATTAGATGCGGGAGAATAGTTGTCAATACCAACTAACAGCGCGTAAATGTTTTTTGCCATAACTGCCTTGTTTAATTAAAGTGTTTAAATTTGTTTTAATCGTTAATAGCTAATATTTTATATCTTTTAACGATTCTAGGAAATGGAGAAATGACACCAACTCTCACGAGCGGGAAATAAAATGTACCCAAAAGCTTCCATCGGGGGGGATGCAGTTATCTTTAATCATTCCGTAGGAGTAATGCAGGAACTTACCCTTTTCATCGTTTCCGTCTGGCTCATTGCGATCGTATCCATCGGCGAACCATTCCCCATAAGGATCGTGAACAATGAAGCCGGCGCTGTCATATCCAACTAATGCGATAATGTGGCCACTTTGAGTAAAGTAACCGTGTACAACTGCTGGGTTTCCACTCGCTAACCAATCTTTAACTTGTTCAATGGTGGCCGTTTCACTGTAGTTATCTTTCGCTCCATAGTCGCGAACAATTTGAGCTATATGAGCGCCCACATGGCGATCTAATCCTTGATCTAAGGCATAGTTGTAAAGCTCATCCTCAAACTGGCCCTCACTGTGCCGACGAGGAATCTTTAGATACTCCAAACACATCGCTATTGAAGTAACATTGCAGGAACCATCAGGGTTGATTTCATTATCTCTCTGAGATTTGTAAGGAACAGGCAATTTAATTTCATCGCGTTTTGGATAAATTCTGGTAGTGCCTTCAAAAACTTCGGCGTGTTCTCCAAAAATATATCCAGTCCAAGTATTCTCAACTGGAGTATCAGCTAAGGTAATTTTTAAATGACCGCGCTCAACTTCAAATGATGCAACTCTGAGGGTGAGGCCGGCTTTGAGATGCTGTTTTTCTGCCGGCAACAAAGCATCGGATTGCAACGGTTTATTTTTAAGGAGAGTATCTTGGATAATTTTCACCTGAATTGAGGGAAGACCTTCCGCTCCTCGCGTTGCTACTTTATCAACTTCGAGGAGTTCGGTAGCTGTTCGTTTTCCCAAAAATCCTGGTTCATAGCAGCGATTTAGTTTTTGGAAGCGTTTTAAAACAGCAATAGAAACAGGGCCAAAGATATCTTCTACTGTGGGAGAGAGTAGCCCTTGAGCGATCAGAATCTCTTGGATTTCCAAGCTTAACTCTTGATCGGCTACTATTTTGCTGACATCGTATTTGATATTTGTCTCGACAAAATCTTGGAGATGCATTTTTTATGCCCCTTTATGCCTCGGGTTTCCTTGTTGCATAGACCAAAACAGATTTGGATTGGGAGAAACTTTTTGCTTAATCCTAAAAATCTGTGACAGCGTAGGTTCAATAGTAGGAGAATAATCGCAAAAAGTTCCTAGCTTTTAGTTTAGTCTTAAATTAGCCAAAAGGCCAGCTCCCAACTGGCCGTAAGTACAGGACAGAACCTGTACTTTTGGCTAGGTGTCGTGCAAAACTACAGGCTGGCAAGGCTTTTCGGAGGGCGCTCGATTGCGCGATTTTAGATTTTAGATTTTAGATTAAAGAATTGCTCCCACGGGCTGTAGCGATCGCACGTTATGAGTACGCTACGCTTTTTTCAAGGGTCTACGGCCTGTACCGGGGGGCTGTGACCAAATTGCTTTCCGTCAGCATAAAAAATCAAATACAGATCAACCCGGTTGCTTTCGTCTACTCCAAAAAGCCGATCAAAAATCGTACAAAATATCAACTTTAATAAATTTTCACTATTTAGATAGATGTCGTATTTTTAGTTTTTTATCTACGATGATTGTATCGAGTTATTAATAGAATTGCCGTGATTTTTCCCAACCCTAGTCCATTTCCAGGCCCGCAGATTCCCAGTACCGAACCGGGGCTGCCGACTATACCCGCATCGCCACCAGTGCCGGGCCCCGTTCCCGAACCGATTCCCGGGCCAGTACCGGAACCGGTACCTGCGCCAATTCCCCAGCCAATTCCTGAACCGGTGCCGGAAACTGTACCCTCTCCAATTCCTCAGACAGTGCCGGGGCCAATTCCTCAGACAATCCCTGAACCTATTTAAATTATGTTTTAGTCGATCGCGAAATTTAAGATTGTTTGTGAGGTCGATCGCAAAAACCGGGTTTCTCCCAAGTCCCCAATAATTTTGTTGAATATCAGACTTGAAAAAACTCGGTTTTTGCCTAAATTATCGATTAATTGAAGTTGAGCGCAGTCTCTTTACAAAGGTCAACAGCATCCAAATCAGTGGATTTGCCGTCAGAGTATTCGGCCCTGACATCAAAAACACAGCCCGCATCCGAGCCGCCGTAGTCAGCTTGATTCCACTCAAAATCTGCCTTTTCCCGATCGGCAATCGGGGCATCTAGCTCGTTTTCTCCCCAAGTATCCTTATCGGGAGGAGACATATAGACGGCTGTCATCGTCTTGCCGCTGTTGTTAACCACCGAAATTTTGACCATCTGAGCGAAAAGGCTAGCTGCTGTCAGCGCTAACAGGGGCAGCGAGAGCCCCGCAGCGATCGTTACTTTGCTTAACCACTTGTTAACCATTTACCCTCATACCTCAAGTTCGATATTTATTCAAGCTTAGCTTTAGAAGTTAGAAGGGACAAGTCAAATATATTGCTGATACTTATGATATTTTGATACAGTGATATGTTTCTTAATAGCTATGCTTACTGCCGGAATTGTCGGACTGCCTAATGTTGGCAAATCTACTTTGTTTAATGCTCTGGTTGCTAATGCCAAGGCGACTGCTGCTAATTTTCCTTTCTGTACGATCGAGCCAAATACGGGTATCGTGGCAGTGCCAGACGAACGGTTGAAGGTGCTGAGCAATATTTCCAATTCCGCGCAAATTGTGCCGACGCGGATGGAATTTGTGGATATTGCGGGTTTGGTGAAGGGGGCGAGTCAGGGGGAAGGACTGGGAAATCAGTTTTTGTCTCACATTCGGGCCGTAGATGCGATCGTCCACGTTGTCCGCTGTTTTGAAAATGACGACATCATTCACGTTGCGGGTTCTGTCGATCCGATCCGAGATATTGACATTATCAATCTCGAATTAATTTTAGCAGACTTAGCTCAAATTGAACGCAGGCTCGATCGCACTCGCAAACTGGCGCGCAACAACAAGGAAGCTCAGGCCGAAGTGGATGTACTCGAAAAATTGGTCGCGGTTTTGAATGCGGGGAAACCGGCGCGGCAGTACAGTTTCACAGATGAAGAAGCTGAATTAGTTAAAGGTTTGGAATTACTGACCAACAAACCAATTATCTATGCTGCTAACGTGTCTGATGACGATTTAGCAACTGGAAATAACTATGTCGAACAAGTGCGGGAAGTAGCAGCTAAAGAAAATGCTAAAGTTGTCATAGTTTCGGCGCAAGTTGAGTCAGAATTGGTGGAGTTATCCGAGGAAGAACGAACGGATTTCCTAGAATCTCTGGGGGTAAAAGAAGGTGGCTTAAAATCTCTGATTCGAGCTACTTACGAATTATTGGGTTTGCGGACTTATTTTACTAGCGGGCCAAAGGAAACTCGCGCTTGGACGATTATCGCGGGAATGTTAGCACCGCAAGCTGCGGGGGTGATTCACTCGGACTTTGAGCGGGGTTTCATCCGGGCCGAAACTGTAGCATATGAAGATTTGGTTGCTACGGGCGCGATGAATGCAGCTAAGGAAAAAGGCTTAGTTCGCAGTGAAGGAAAAGAGTATATTGTACAAGAGGGGGATGTGCTGTTGTTCCGATTTAATGTTTAGCTTTTTTAAGGAGATGAACACATGGATATCGTTTCGCTGGCAATTGCTTGGCTGGTAACTTCGGTGAGCTTTTTTATTATTTCCAAGTTGCCCATCGGGGTGGACATTGACACTTTTGGAAAAGCGATGATTTCGGCAGCGGTTTTTGGATTGCTGAATGCTTTAGTGCGGCCGCTTTTTGTGGTTTTGGGTTTTCCATTGGTGTTGGTAACTTTTGGTTTGTTTATGATTGTGATCAATGCTGCTATCTTTGGATTGGCGGCTTGGCTAGTAGATGGATTTCGCTTGCGGTGGGGAATTTGGAGTGCTTTGCTGGGGGCGATCGCCCTCGGTTTTATAAACTCTTTGCTCTATGAGGTGTTGCGGACTCTGCCTAGTGTAAGGTAGATCCGGGTAATGCGGGGGGCGGAAGGAAGGGGCGGGTTTATTTATCCTGTTGGTCATAGCAAATATTTCGGTTGAAAAAGGTTTGTAGTTGCGC
This sequence comes from Microcoleus sp. K4-B3, assembly GCF_036704615.1. NCBI lineage: Bacteria > Bacillati > Cyanobacteriota > Cyanophyceae > Oscillatoriales > Microcoleaceae > Microcoleus > Microcoleus sp. K4-B3. The sequence goes on along the minus strand of NZ_JAUBSF010000039.1, from coordinate 39,117 downwards.
TTCAGCGCCGACCGGCGCTGAAGCGCAACTACAAAACTAAAAATTGCTTGAAGACTGTGCTAGTTTGCCTTAGTCCTGTAGTTATTATTAGCCTTCGCAGTAGTCGATAAATTGCTCTGGAACTAGGCGCAATTCGCCAGATCGAAAGCGCTCGATCGGCATCCAAAGTGCGGTAAATATCCACTCTCCGTCTGCAAAGGCTAGACTCTCCAATTGATAAAATTTTGGTTCGACAAATTCGCACTGATAGAGTTGTATTAGTTCGTGTCCGGCTTGGCCATTAAAAATAAAAAAATTTTCCAAACAAGCCAAATATTTTATATTTGTTAACTCGGCTTGCATTTCTTCTTGAAACTCTCTTTGCAAAGCGTCGATGCTGTGTTCTCCGAATTCTATGCCACCGCCCAGAGCTCGGTAAAATGTGTCTTGTTTGACCGGATCTTCGCATTCTGACACGAAAATGCGATCGCCCGATCGAATTAATCCTAAAACAATTACGCGAACTTTACCTTGCATAATTAGTCATCAGTCATTAGTCATTAATCATTAACTGGTTCCTAGGCTCTGCCTAGGAATCAATGTCCAGAGGCTCTGCCTCGCTTTCGGAGCAGGCAAATAGGAGGCAGAGCCTCCGGATATGTGTTACCAGGCAGAGCCTAGTAACGAGTAGAATCCGCCCCTAATGAGTAATCACTAATGACTAATTATCAGCAGCAAAAGACTCTCGACGGCGACTGTTGTCAACGGGCCAGTTTCTATTTTCCCCGCCAATAATGAGTTTTTCAATCGTTACGAATTCTTTGCTGAGTTGCTGGAAAACATTAATTAAAACATCGAGACCTATCGCATCGCTAGTCCCCAAATCAAACCAGCAGCGAGCCCAAGAACCTTGATACTCCATTTCTCCCATATTGTGCATCAAAGCCATCATGCTTTGGTCGGCTAGATTAACATCGTAATTCATCTGACTGATATCTAAGCCTTCATCTTGAACTTGCAAATTTTCCGCATTAAATCCTCCAAGTTTTCCCAAGAAAAACCAAGAGTCAAACACTTCTTCAACATACTGTTTTTCACCGTTTGAAGGCACGTTGCTGAACTTCAGCCAAATCCAGAGGTCAAAGGGGTTAAACTCGCGAAACTCTACTTGCATAGTTTTTTGGTGTTTTTATAGTGGTGGTAAGGCCGCCGGCCCCCAGACTCCATCTGCATCTCTAATTTTATCGCGCATCGGGTCGCAGGCGCGAGATTTGCTGTCGAGACGGTTGCGGGTTCTGCACTGCTGAAAGAAGATTTCGGCTACTAAACTGCGCGGCAGTTGGTCGGGTTTTGCTAAGGCTGCGTCGAAGTTTTTTCGGGCTTCCTCAAGTAAGGTTTTGTTGCCGTTGTTCCTCTGGGATTGGGAAAACAAAATTTGTGCTTTTAGATAGAGAACTTCGGGATTATTGGGCGTTTCTGCTAAGGATTTGTTGGCAAATTCTAAAGCGCGATCGTACTTTTTCAAGTCTCGATAACCTACTGCCATGCCGCGATAAGCTAAGTAGCGCGGAGAGGCTTTTTGTTCCAGTCTTTGAATGGCTTCGTTGGGGTTGGAAAAGGGCAGGTTTGTGGCTAGAATTAAGTCCATGTAGCCTTTGAGCAGGTTAAGTTCGGGGTCGTTGGGCGCTATTTTATCGGCGGCCTCTAGGTATTGAAATACTACTCGCAGTTTGTTGAGTGCTTGGGGCGCGCCTTTGGCTGTTCCTTCTTTGGCTATAATGTGCGACCCTTCTAGAAAGTGACCTGCTGCTGTGTAGATGTTGCCGCGCAATGGATTAGTTTTAGTCAATTTTTCCCCGACTTCGCGGGTTTTTTGTGCGTAGGAATTCATCGAGTTTAAGTCCTGCTCGATGTATGAGAGGGAGGCTGCCATTGCATAGGCTAGCGGCTCGTTTGGTTCGGCTGATAGTGCTTGTTGAATTTGAGTTTTTGCTTGTTTGTAGTTTCCTTGCTGAAACATTGTTTTGAAAGCGGTTTCGGTGTTGGGCCCGATCGCCTGCGGGTTGCTGTTGCGAAAGGGATCGCCCGCTACTGCCGAGTTAATGCAGATGCTGAGGGCGATCGCTCCTGCACAGGCGATCGCCCGCACTGTCTGTTTAGAACTTAACATTTGCTTGCCCAGCGATGCTAAAGGGGTTTTCGTCATCGTCAATTCTCTCAATGTAATATACTGTAAACTAGAAACAAGAGAGTTAAATTTTCAGACTTTCGGGCTGCGACCAAAAAAAGAGTGAAATTTGCTTGATTTTTTGTGGTTGTTGAGGTATATTTTAATAAGGGAAGTGTGAATTGTAATATATTAAACGACAGATTTCCATTATTAAAATATACCATGAAAAAACAGAAAAATCAAACGCCAATCCTGAAAAAAAAGGAAGTTTTTGTAAAGATTTATGTAAAATAATTGTGTGCAATCAGCAACAGCCAGAAACAGCCTTAACTATTAATAGCACAAATCCGTTAAATCCGTTCAATCCCGTACACTGTTAGTTAGCGAACTTCCTTCTCCCCAAATACCAATTGCGTTAATGCTTTATCTAAAAAACTTAGTATATCATCCTACCGCCTGTCCGAATCCTATTCTGAAAAATATTAACTTAGAACTGCCCTCGCAGCAAATGGGGCTGATTGTCGGTCGCAGCGGTTCAGGCAAAAGTACGCTATTAGAAATATTAGCAGGTTTAGCGGAAAAAACTAGCGGCGACATCCGCTGGCGCGAACAGGAATTAACACCGGAACACTTGCAAGAGTTAGGAGGTTTAGTGTTCCAGTTTCCAGAAAGGCATTTTTGCGGAGGCACAATTTTAGAAGAATTGCGACTGGGACATCCTGAATTGGGACAAGAACAAATTAACTCAGCAATGGCAGAAGTGGGGCTCGGACATTTGCCGCTGCGCGCTTCCCCCCACGCTTTGAGCGGCGGACAACAGCGCAGGGTAGCCCTGGCAGTGCAGTTAATTCGGCAGCCGCATTTGCTACTATTGGACGAACCGACGGCGGGTTTGGATTGGTCGATGCGGCGGCAGTTGGTAAGCTTGTTGAGCAAGTTGAAAAGTCACTGGACTTTGTTGATTGTTACTCACGATGCTAGCGATTTGCTGAGCGTTGCTGACCGATTTTGGACTTTAGACCACGGGGATTTGCAGGAGGTCGATCGGGCTAAGTTAGAAGCTAAGGAAACGAGTTTTGTTAGTCATTAGTCATTAGTCATTAGTCCTTAGTCCTTAGTTGTGCGGGCTGGTAGAGCGGATTTGTGGGCCATTTTCGACGAAAATAATTTGCATAGTTATAGTTTAGGAAAGAGTGGGAAGAGAAGATGAATCAGATTACAATACCTGTATTGCCGGAGATGAACGAGTTGTGGCAAAAAACGCTGAATTGGCAGCCGGATGAGTCGCAGCAGCAACAATTTCAGCGGCTTTATGAGTTAATAGTCGAGGGAAATCGCTCCTTGAATTTAACTCGAATTACTGAGCCGATGGAGTTTTGGGAAAAACATTTGTGGGATTCTCTGCGGGGAATTGCGAGACTGCTGCCAGCTAATCACAATTCGGCGGAAAATCCCGAATTAGGCGCCGAGTCGGTACACAAAGCGATCGACATTGGGACGGGTGGAGGTTTTCCGGGGTTGCCGATCGCGATCGCCCTGCCGCAACTATCAGTTACTTTGCTCGATTCTACGCGCAAAAAGATTGCTTTTTTGGAAACAGTTGTGCCGTCTTTAGGAATAGAAAATGCTGCAACTTTGTTGGGCAGAGCCGATGAAATTGCGCGAGGGCCACAGCACAAACAAGCTTACGATCTAGCACTTCTCCGAGCAGTGGGAGCCGCTCCTCTCTGCGCTAAATGCGCGCTCCCTATGCTGAAAAATGGCGGTTTGGCTGTACTTTACCGTGGAAATTGGACGGTGGAGGAAGAAACGGAGTTGCAAAGGGCGATCGAGCATTTGGGCGGTAAAGTTGAGTCAGTCGAAGCATTCACAACGCCGACGAGTCAGGGGGCGCGGCACTGCGTTTACTTGCGGAAAGTTGTACAGCAGTTCGAGCGTCCCGTGCGCTAGCTATAGCCGTTTTTCAATACTAACTATGCTTGCCAATAAGATTGCACTTGTTACAGGTAGCTCGAAAGGAATTGGTGCTGGCATCGCCCTTGAATTAGCCAAATCTGGTGCAGATATTTGTGTCAACTATTGCGATTCTCCAACATCTGCGCGAGAAATAGTCAACCAGATTCACTCTGTCGGGCGTCGCGCTATCGCAATTCAAGCAGATGTCTCACAGCGCGACCAAGTGGAAAGGATGATCGATAGATGCGAGCAAGAACTCGGTCAAATCGATATTCTAGTAACAAATGCGATCGCCAGCGTCCGAAACACCTTGCTGGAAACTAAATTTGAGGATTTACAGCGGACACTAGAAATAGGGGTGTACGGTGTGTTTCACGTCTGTCAAATAGTCGCCCGCCGTATGGTCGAAAGGAAGGCCCAAGGCTCGATTATCCATATCTCATCCCCGCACGCTCATTTTCCCTATAAGGGTGCTATTGACTACAACACCACCAAAGCAGCCTGTCATCACCTCGTTCTTTCTATGGCCAATGAACTGATGTGGCACAAAATTCGGGTCAACATTTTAGAGCCTGGGTGGACTGATACTCCGGGTGAGCGACGCTGGTACAGCGACGAATTGCTTGAGTCGTTCAGCAACCAAATGCCTCTGGGCCGGATGGGATTCCCGGAAGATTTAGGGAAAGCAGCAGTTTTCCTGGCATCTGATGCGGCTGGCTACATCGCGGGCAGCGTGTTAAAGGTAGATGGTGGATTGTACATTGAGGGCAGCCCGAGTTTGACCTCAGAATCTCAAGATAAGTAGGTAGGTGGCATTAAACTGAATTATCTAACAGTATGGAAACATTGCTCTGTCAGCCACGCTTAAGGCTCAGGATATTTGACAATTGTTTACTTACTTAATTGCGTTTTACAGCGCCTACCTACTTAAAACAGAGTTTGTTGTTGGGCTGTCTGCGCTCGAACGCAACAACAAACTTTGTGGAACTAGGCGCTCGCCTTTTCGTAGCGCTTGTTAATTTCCGCCCAATTAACAACATTCCACCAAGCCTTTAAGTAGTCAGCGCGCAGGTTTTGGTATTTGAGATAATAAGCGTGTTCCCAAACATCGTTACCCATAATTGGATAGTTGCCATCTATAAAAGGCGTGTCTTGATTTGCAGTAGTTGTAATCTCAAGTTTGCCAGCTTTATTGCGGACTAGCCAAACCCAACCGCTGCCAAAACGCTTGGTGCCGGCATCGTTAAATTTTGCTTTAAAATCGTCAACACTGCCGAACGTTTGCTTAATTGCTGTTGCAATTGCCCCTGTGGGTTCGCCGCCGCCTTTGGGACTCATGATTTCCCAAAACATACTGTGATTTAGGTGTCCGCCGCCATTGTTACGGACGGTTGTGCGAATATCTTCCGGCACTTTGCTCAAATCTCGCAGCATATTTTCAGCACTCATATTTTTGAGCTGCGGGTATTTGCTGACAGCATCGTTGAGGTTTTTAACGTAGGCGGCGTGGTGTTTGTCGTGGTGAAATTGCATTGTCCGCGCATCGATGTGCGGTTCTAAAGCATTGTATTCGTAAGGCAAAGGCGGCAGTGTAAAAGGCCCGGGAGTTTGGGCTATTTTTGGACTTTCTGCAACTGGACTTGCTTGCGATACATTATTTCCTGACGCTTGGCAAGCACCTGCGGTAATAGCTCCGACGGTGGCTGTCACTAAATACAAGAAATCTCGGCGTTTGAGAGTCATAAAAAGTACCTAAGTGAATTATTAACTGTTTTATCTCAGATTAAAGCAAAATGGGAGTGAGTTGAGAAAAAAAGTTGTATCGCCCGAATGGATGAGACGGATGGGCGATGGTTGTGAGAGTTTCTCAAGTATAGGCTAATTGTGTGCGCGTAACTAACTCACGTGCTCCGGTTCACTAATCCGGTTTCGAGACAGAAACCGGGTTTTTTTTAGATTATTCTTGGGACAAGCGCTGGATGGCTTCGCCTCCAAAAAGCCGATCGGCTGCTTGAAGAATACCGGGAATTTTAGCAGCGTGGGGACTGTGGGCTAGACAGCGGCGCAAGTCTAATTCATCGAGGCGATCGGCTTTTTGGCCCGGGAACCAGTGGCCCGCATTACCTAAGAGGTTGTAGCGCATCTTGCAATAGTCGATCGTATCGTAAGCCTGCGCCAAATTCCACAGCCACAGAATCACATAAATATTAATACCTCCGGGAGTATTTTCGATAGTTGGTAAACCGACGTGCCAAGTCTTAAACCACTCTTCTCCTAATTTATCAATTGCTGCTTTTTCTAATTTTTCTAATATCGGAGGCAAAATTTCATCGGCTCTATCTAACAATTCTACAGCTTTCAGATGCTCGTTGAAATCTTCAGGTTTGGCTGCGCCCAAACTCAAAGTGTGTACTTGCGGATGCGACAAACAAAACAAATCGTTAAACACCATCGGACTCAGCGGATAGCACAAGTCTACCAATTTTTGCGGCGGGCTGTAAAGTTGACCGCCTTTGTCGGAAGGACTGATAATAAAAACGCCCATATCGTGACGTTTAGCAGCTTCAATAGCCGGCCAATTAATTTGATTGATGTAGTACCAGTGCAAGTTAAGATAATCAAATTGATTAGTTTCAATTGTTTTGACAATCACATCCGTCGGGCCGTGAGTTGAGAAACCAATAAACCTAACCTTGCCTTCTGCTTGCAACTTTCTCGCCACATCCATGCAGCCGCCCGGACGGATAGACTCCTCTAGCAATTCCCACGTATTAATGCCGTGTAGCGACAGTAAATCGACGTATTCTAGTTGCAAATAAGCTAAGGATTTATCAAAGTCTTCGCGAAAGTCTTGAGAGTTCGGTTTGGGGCTAACTTTCGTTTGCACTATCAACTTTTCGCGGGGAAAGTTTGGGAAAATTAGACCCAATTGCATCTCAGAAGTGCCGTAACCGCGAGCAGTTTCTATGTGATTGATGCCGCATTCAACCGAGTAGCGAATCGTCGCTTCTAGATTTTGTTGATTGTCTGGGGGAATTTCATTGGCTGGCACGTCTTGCCATTTATACTGATATCTCATGCCACCGCAGGAAAAGACGGGCATGGATAATTCTGTGCGACCGAATCTGCGATATTGCATCATCATAATCAAAGTCAAAGCTATAGCAGAAGGAAGTTCGGCAACGGATTATGTAACGGATGTCAGGAAGAAGGAAGTTCGGCAACGGATTATGTAACGGATGTAACGGATGTAACGGATGTCAGGAAGAAGGAAGATTTAACAATTGCAAGGGTTTCACTGATTAAGAAATTCTTAATAGTCTTGGCGGTTGCTATAGGGTAAGAAACCTTGTTTTTGGTATTTTTGCGGGTGGTAACTCCCATATTACAGCGTTCTATTGAACAGGCAAGATGCCTGTTCCACAAATAGTTTTTGACCACCAGCGGGCCAGTCTTGACTATTTAGAAATCTCCCGTACTACTGGTTTTCCGTCTTGAATTTCGCCGACTAAAACCAAATCTGTACAGTCTACAAACAAACCATTTTCTAACACACCGGGAATGTTATTCAAGCTTTTTTCCATTTCTCCGGGGTTGGCAATATCATCAAATTTGACATCAATTACCATATTACCTTGATCGGTAATTACCGGGCCTGCTTTTTTCACACCCATGCGGAGTTCGGGTTTGCCACCCAATTTTTCAAGGGCGCGCATCACTGGTGTTAATGCCATCGGTATAACTTCGATGGGAACGCGAAAAGTCGAACCCAATTTATCTACGATTTTGGAACCGTCAACTACTACAATAAACTGAGTTGCGAGGTAATCGACTACTTTTTCGCGGGTGTGGGCTGCGCCACCGCCTTTAATTAAGTTGAGGTGGGGATCTACTTCATCAGCGCCGTCAATAGCAACATCAATTCTGTCAATTTCATCTAGTGTTGTCAGCGGTACTCCGTACTGTTTGGCTAACACTTCTGATTGAAAAGATGTCGGCACTCCTTTGATATCTTTGAGTTCACCTGATTTTATGCGATCGCCCAATGCTTGAATAGTATAAGCTGTAGTTGAACCGGTGCCGAGTCCGACAATCATACCAGATTTTACGCGATCGGCGGCAGCAAAGCCGACTTGCTGTTTCATCAATTTTACGGGATCTTGTTCTGTGGTCATGTTGGGTACTCCTGAATAGTTTTAAGATTATACCATTTATTATGGATTTATTTAACCGCAGAGGGCGCAGAGAACGCAGAGAGGAAGAAGAAGAAGAGAGGGAACTGGCAAATTATTTCAAGTGGGAACTTCTCTCTTTTTTCTCTGGTCCCTCTGCGTCCTCTGCGGTTAAATAAAAAAAATCTAGTTCACAAATCGGTGGATAATTGCCACAATGAAAATCGGATTTCTCGATACTTATACTTGGGATTACAACATTGAAACTCCTTACTGCAAACCTTTGGGCGGCACTCAGTCGGCTATTTGTTACTTAGCTGAGGCGTTGGCAGCACAGGGAAACGAGGTATTTTTGCTCAACAATACTTCCAAGTCGGGGATGTCGCGCGGCGTTGATTGTAGGCGCAGGGTGGGGGACAAATCTAATTTAGAATTGCTGCGATCGCTCGATTTTTTAGTTATAGTCAATGTAGTCGGCAAAGCGCTGGAAATCAAGCCGCTTTTGGGGCATCGCACTCGGTTAATTTTGTGGATTCATAACGAACCGGGCTTTGTATTCCTCCAAGATTTCAATAATGATCGAGAAATCAATGCTTGCGATGCCTTTGTATTTGTCAGCGACTGGCAGCGCGAGCAATTTCAGCAGCGCTTTGGGATTGACTCGAATCGCAGTTATGTTTTAAGAAATGCGATCGCACCTTGTTTTGCTAACATTTTTGCCGATAATATTCCTATCCTATCTCAGAAATCTCGACCCCCCATTCTAGCTTACACCAGCACTCCATTTCGCGGACTCGATATTTTGTTAAAAGTCTTTCCCGAAATTCGCCAAGCTGTCCCCGGAACCAGATTAAAAGTATTTTCAAGCATGAAAGTACACCAAATAGACGACAATGATAACCAGCTTTTTTTCGGTCAACTTTACCGCCAGTGTCAGGAAACAGAAGGCGTCGAGTACGTCGGTTCCGTACCGCAACCCGAACTCGTCCGGCAACTGCGTTCAGTCGCGGTTTTAGCTTACCCGAATACCTATTTGGAAACCTCATCTATTGCCGTGATGGAGGCGATGGCCTGCGGTTGCCGGATTGTGACGAGTGAATTGGCAGCTTTGCCGGAAACAACTGCTGGATTTGCCCGTCTAGTTTCAATGTCAGGGGTGGAAAATTTTGCATCGATAACTAATTGGAAGCGGGCTGGTAAACCAGATTGGGAGGGATATACAAGGCGGTTTTTAGAGGCGATAGTCGGAGTTTTAAATGAGGACACGGGTGCGGGCGGTGCAACTGCTGAAAATCATCTGAGACAGCAGGTAGAATATATAAATCGAGGGTGTACTTGGTCTGTGCGATCCCGACAGTGGGTAGAATGGCTGAATAGTATTACTGTACAACCTGTAAGAATGGCAGAGCAAATGATAACGGATTCGTTGGTGGATTTAGAAGCAGCTCAAGCTTATTTTGTCAAGGGAAATCGGCTGAAAGATGCAGGCAGGCTTGATGAGGCGATCGCAGATTACAAGAAAGCTTTAGAGTTTAACTGGGAAGATGTCGAATCTCACAAAAAGTTGGCGGAAGTTTATGTTTTGCAAGGAGAATTTGAAAGTGCGATCGCCTGTTGCAATCTCGCTCTTAAATTCAAACCAAATTTTGCTCCGGCTTACTTGACAATGGGCAATGCCCTGCACAGTCAAGAAAAGCTGGAAATGGCAATTCAAGCTTACTTGCAAGCTTTAGAAATTCAGCCGGAATTTGCTGAAGCCAGCGCGAATCTCGGCAGTATGTATTACAAGTTAGGGCAATTGGAACAGGCGGCAAATTATTACCAAAAAGCTCTCGCCATTAATCCTAAATTGTGTTCGATTAATTTGATGCTGGGCAGCGTTTGGCAGCAGCAAGGAAAGTTAGATGCAGCAATTGCTTGCTATCAAAAAGTGCTGCAACTGCAACCGGGAGATGCCAGCGCTGCTGAGAAACTATCGAGTTTAATCGCACAAAAACAGCGGCAAACTACCGACAGCAAATTTATCGAATTAGAAACAGAATCAGAGGAACAGCAACCAGTATCTGTCAACAAAGATGAAGGCTACGGCTTGCAGCCTTCGAGCATAAATTTGCCGCCAGCACCAACCACTGAGACTTTAAATACTCCGTTTACAAACCCCGCCGAAGTTTCCGAACAAGTTACCTCGCTCAATGTTCCAGATAGCGGGCAAGTTGCCAATTTTCAAGAAGTAGAACCGTACAAAAAACTGGCAGAACAGTTTTTAGTTGAAGGTAAAATTAAAGAGGCGATCGCCGCGTGCCAGCAAGCGATCAAAATCCGACCAGATTTCATTCACGCTTACGTCACTTTAGGCAATGCTTTGCAAGCAGTAGGCAAAATTGAAGCTGCCATTCGTTCATATTCTCAAGCCCTAGAATTGCAGCCAAATTTTGCGGAAGTGCGGGCCAATATCGGCAGTATGTATTTCAAAATGGGGCGTTTGGAAGAAGCGATCGCCCATTACCAGCAAGCCATTGCCCTCAGTCCAGATTTAGCAGGAGCTCACTGGAATTTAGGGAAAGTATATCAGAAACATGGCAACATCGCAGCAGCGATCGCCTGTTTTAAAAGAACATCCGAACTCAACCCGCAGCTAGTCGGCGCAGACTTCCACTTTAACTTAGGTAATCGACTTTTCAGCGAAGGAAAGCGCGAGGAAGCCATCGAAAGCTACGAAAGAGCGATCGCCATTAAACCGGATTGGGCAGAAGCCTACGGTAACATCGGCAGCGCGCGATCGCAACAAGGCAATCTCGACGCCGCCATCGCTTACTATCAGAAAGCTGTAGCTTTAAAGCCGCAATTAGAAGTTTTGCACTTCAATATAGCCAACTCTTTTTTACAGCAAAACAAGTACGACGAAGCAATTACTAATTACCGCAATACTCTGAAAATCAAGCCCGATTGGCCGGAAGTTCACGCTAACCTCGGCAGTTGTTTTTCCATGCAGGGGCGGCTGGAAGAAGCTTTAGCCAGCTATCAGCAAGCTTTGGCATTAAAACCGGATTGGGCAGAGGTTTACTGTCGGATGGGACACATTCAGAAACAAGATAAGCCGTTGGAGGCGATCGCCAATTTTGAAAAAGCGATCCAATGCAACCCCAAATTCAGCGAAGCCCACCAACAACTGTGCGACTTGCTAAGCCATTCCACCAACCTTGCCGGAGCCCGCAATGTAGCCGACAAATACTGCGAAAACTGCGGCGATGTCGCCCCAGTCATGTCAGCTACAGCCTACGTCTTTTCCTACCTGCAATCCGGTGTCAGCAAACAGGCTATTCAGAAACTCGAACAAATCGAAAAACTCTGCTACGAAAAGGTGGAAAGCTTTAGCGTAATCGAACTAAAACTGCTCTACGAAATCTTCCTGTTTGCAGTTTCTCACCTGCGAGACAACCGCGAAAAAAATGCCTGTTTCTACAGGCTAATTGCCAAAGAATACTATAAAAAAGCCGTCCCGCTGCGGCAGCAACTTAACAGAATCAAGCCAGCCAATTACCAAATCAAACAACAGCCTTTAAAAATCGGCTTTCTTTCCAAACACTTCCGCCGCCACTCGGTAGGCTGGTGCAGCGAAGCTTTAATCCGCGAATTAAGCCGCATTACCCCCCACGTTCACCTTTACGTCACCGGGAAACTCAACCGAGATGAAGTTACGCAGCGGTTTGAAGAAATGGCGGGCAAGTTTTACTGGCCTAAAAAATATCCAAACGGCTTTGCTGATGGCGGCGAAATCTTCGCCGAAGTAGCGCAAGACAACTTGGATGTTTTGATAGACTTAGACTCGATGACAGTGCCAACAAATGTCGAAGTCCTATACCAATATCCTGCGGGAATTTGCGTTTCTTGGCTAGGATTCGACGCACCATACATTTCAGATAATCACTACTTTCTGTGCGACGAACACACTCACCCCCCTGGTGTTGAAAAAAATTACTTAGAACAGTTAGTGAGATTGCCTGTTTGTTCGGTAGCAATTGGCGAACTGCAAAGCATTCCTGTGAATCGAGAGGCGATTAGAAATGCTCTCGGAATTGGCTTGGATCAAATGACTTATCTGTGCGTTGCGCCAGGGAGAAAAACGAATCCCGAAATGGTACGATCTCAAGTTAAAATCCTTAAGGAAGTACCAGATAGTTTATTAATCCGCAAAGGTCAAGGCGACCCCGATGTTATTCACAGCACTTACCGCGAAGAATGCGACATTCAAGGAGTAGATTTTGCTCGGATTAAGTTTATAGGGCAAACCAGAAGTGAGGAAGAACACCGGGCTATTTATTATGTAGCCGACGTGCTTTTAGATTCCTATCCTTACAACGGGGGAACTCACAATTTAGAGGCTTTGTGGGCGAATTTGCCAGTGGTAACTAGATCCGGCGACCAATATCTTTCGCGGATGGGTTATGCTTTTCTGAAAAGTGCAAATCTTGATGTTGGTGCGGCGTGGAGTTGGGAGGAATACACGCAGTGGGGAGTTAAGTTTGGCCGCGATGCGGGTTTCAGAAATGCGGTGAAAGAGCATTTAGTAAAATCTAAGCAGCCAGAACATCTCGCCCCTTTGTGGAATCCTAAAAAGTTGGCTGAGGATATGTATGAGGTGTTTCAAAAACTGTTAGCTAAATAGGGAGGAATTGCTATAGGAATTCCTCATTAGTTGTGAACTCCTTCCTTGCTCTATTCTCTTCCTCTGTGCCCTCTGCGTTCTCTGCGGTTCAATAAAAAAAGAGATATCAGGTAGAAAAAGGCGGTTTCTGGATATTTGTACGCTACTCCCAGTGAAGTTTTGTAAAAAATGCTGTGAAAATGCGTAATAATTTCGCGCCGAATCTGATTAATAGATAGCTGATTCATAGTACCGCGATCGCACTAACTTTATGCCAGTTAGGGCGATCGTTTTTTTAGTAATACCAATTTCAAAAAAGAATGCAACTGTAGACAAGCTCCAAACCAGCAGCTTCATCAGTAATTCCCAAATCTACAATCTAAAATCTAAAATCTAAAATCTAAAATAACCTGACTACTCACTAATCGCGATCGCCACTCGATCGCGCCCGCCAGACTTAGCTCGATAAAGTGCCTTATCCGCCGCTTCAATCAGCATTTTCGGGGAATTTTGACTTTCCGAAACGCCCGCAACTCCCAAGCTGAGAGTCACACAATCGCTGACAACAGACTTGATGTGGGGAATTGCCAAGGCTTTGACGCGGCTGCGGATTCCCTCAGCAACAGCCTGTGCAGCCACGATATCCGTATTTGGCAAAATTACCCCAAATTCCTCGCCGCCGTACCTAGCAGCGAAATAGAGGCGTTCTGCAGGTGCGTTCGTGCAAGCATCCCCGATCGCCCGCGCCACTTGCTGCAAACAAGCATCCCCGGCTTGGTGGCCGTAATTGTCGTTGTAAAGTTTAAAACAGTCAATGTCGCACATAATCAAAGATAGCGGTTCCGAAGAGCTCGACTGCTCCCATTCCCCGTTGATCACCTCGTCAAACCGGCGGCGGTTAGCTAATTGAGTCAGACTGTCCAAATTCGCCAACCCGTCCAACCGCTGGTTAGCAGCAGCTAACTGCTGGTAAAGTAAAGATTGTTCGATCGCGATCGCCACTTGAGTGCCCAACTGACTCAGCAAATCCACGTCAAACTGCTGCCACTGGCGGGGTGCCGAACAGTGGTGGGCAATCAGCAAACCCCACAACTTCGGCACTTGACAAGAACCATTACCTTCCCTAGGTTCCATTCCCTGCTGGACAATCGGCACTACCAAATTTGCCTTCACCTGACACGCCGCCAAAAAATTAAGGTGACACTCGCTCAAATTAGAAGCATGAACATCCTCTATGGCGCGAATGCGGCCCTTTAAATACTGTCCGATGTAAGTATTGGCAAAACAGCAATCGTCAATTGGCATCCCCTTCAGTGGAATCCATCCTTCTCCAACCGACTCCACCACCACATCTCCGTTCCAGTCGGGTCGGAAGCGGAAAACCAGGACGCGATCGGTTGCCAAAAACTCCCGGACTTCCGCTACTGTAGTGTTGAGAATATCTTGGAGATCCAGAGAAGAACGGATGCGCGATTGAATCTGTGCGATCAGGCGTTCCCGTTCTATTTGTTGCCGCAGCGCTACTTGGGCTTGCTTACTTTTAGTAATGTCCCGACCTTCCGGCAGCAGCAATACTATTTTGCCAGTTTCATCCGCGACCGGTTTGAGAGAAAAATCAACAATTGCCGTCCGATTTGCACCTTGAACTTCCACTTCGTAGCGAACAAATTCACCTTTTGCGGATCGAGAAATCGCATCTTGCAACTGTTCCCGAACTTCCTCAGAATCTCCCCACCACGGCAAGAGCCAAAACGGTCTATTTGCCACATCCCGCAGCTTAATTCCCGCGAAATCCAGAGAAGTTTGGTTAGCTTCCAGCAGAGTGCCGTCCGGTTTTAACAAGCTCACAAATTGGAAAGAAGAATCAAAAATTGCCCGAAAGCGCCTTTGAGAATCTCCCAACATTGCCGTCACCTTTGCGCGAGAGGTAATATCGCGGAAGCGCCACACCCTGCCAATAATATTTTGTCCGACTCGAATCGGCTGCGTGTAGCGCTCAAAAGTGCGGCCGTCTTTAAATTCAAGAATATCGCAGCCTTTGGACTCCGCATCGCTATAAATTTCTTTAACTCTCTGCAAAAAAGCGATCGGATCTTTAACTTGCTTGGTGAGAAATGTCAGCCGCACCGTTCTATCCATTGAGTTTCTAACTTCTTCATAAATTCCCCACATTTGGACTAACTTTTCGTTAAAACTAATCAGTTCTCCGGCGGTAGTAACGGCGAGGATGCCGTCTGCCGTTGCTTCCAAGGTAGCGTGCAGCAAAGAGCGCGATCGCTCTAATTCTGCTGCGATTAATTTGGGTTCCGTGAGGTTTCGCACTGCTTTCACCTGCACTAAACGACCTTCCCAAAATACGAATTTGCTGCGCACGTCAGCGGGAAAAGCAGTTCCGTCTCGCTTAAGAAAAATAGTTTCACAGACTGTATTGCTGGCTGCAGAAATCATTTGCGGCGCCTGTTTGTATGATTTCGGCGACAGTAGTTCCAGCAAGCTCATTCCCGCCATTTCCGCAGGTTCGTAACCGAACAGCTCGGCAAAATTGCTGCTGACGCTCAAAATTGTGTCGCGGTCAGCCACGGCAACTGCTTCAAAATAAGCTTCGGATTCAAGCAAGCTCGGTACTACTGTGTTCCTGCCATTTTGGCGGGAGTAGCTGTTGCTAATTAGCTGTTGCAATTGCGTATTTGCCGAGTACAAAGCGGCCATAGCTTGCCGGTACATAGCAGTACGTTTATCGACTTTTTCTGCGAGGCGATCGCGATATTCTCGCAGTTCTTTTTCGACTCTAATTAAATCAGTAATATCTACTGCAAACACGATCACGCCAGCAACTTTACCTGTTTCGTCGCGGTAAGGTATTTTATCTGTCCGCACCCAGCATTTTTGACCTGAGACAGTTGGCAGCAGTTCGACTTTACCCTGTTTGGGAAGGCCGGAATTGATTACTTCCAAATCTTCTAAATAATATTGCTCTGCTTCATCTGGATATATTTCATAAAAAGATTTACCTTCTAATTGAGCTGCGGGCAAACCTCTCGATGCAGCGGCAGCTTGATTAATTCGCAGCAGGCGGCTTTCGGTATCTTTGTACCAAATCATCGCCGGCACGGAATCAAAAATAATTTGCTGTTCTTGTTGCTGCAGGCGCAGTTCTGCTTCTGCTTGTTTTCTTTTAATTATTTCTTGTTGCAGTTTTTGGTTGGCTTTTTTTAGTTCAGCAGTGCGTCTTTCTACTCTTTCTTCTAGTTGGTCGTAGTATTGGGTTAGCAAGTTTTGCTGCTGTTCGCGTCGCATTGCTTCTAATTTCAAGCTTTCGCTAGCTGACAAACTTGACGATACAAAATCTGCTAATATTTGGGTGAATTCGTGTTCTTCTTCCGTCCAATCGCCGTCAGAACTGTGGCGTTCGGCGCTGACTATTCCCAACCTTTGACCTGCCAGCACAATCGGTACGTTTAACAGGGAAGTCGTGCCCCGATCGGCAAAATAAAGACCGACAAGTTCTCGCGTTCTCGGGTCATTTTCTGCTGCCACAGTTGCGATCGCACTTGCGGAGCTTAAAGCTTGAAAATATGCCGGACAGTCTGCGGCTGTGATGATTATTTGTACGGAATGGAGTTTAGTATTTTGTTCGTAAAGGTCGATGCAGTGAAGTTGCGTTTTGTCTTCGCCGTACAGCCAAATACTGGCTCGATCGCAGTTGACAATACTGACAGCAGTTTCTGTTACTTCGCGGATGAATCCTTCTAGATTGTGGCGTTCTTTAAGTTGACTTTTGGCTAATTTTGCGATCGCCAAAGTTGGACTGCGCCAATTTTCTCTCTGTTTGGGCGGCAGCGATAGCGTGGATGACTGCGAAGCGGCCTTAATTTCTTCGCAAACTAACAGTACAGCCGGCAGTTGGAAATTGGCAATTGAGCGACCATTGGTATTTTCCTCTATTTTCCAATCTACCGCAGGCATTGCGCGCGCGGTTGCTTTTACCGTGATAATCCTGCCGTCTTTGCAAGTCAAATAACCTTCCCAACAGGCAACTTTTGGAGTTGCCGTACCGTTTTCCGGCTGGGCCAATCCGGCAAATTCTGCCTGCATTTTCCCTTGATCTTGGCAGTAAAATATGTTAAAAATTGAATGACAAATTAATTCCTGCGATTTGTATACGAGGCGAGACTCGCCGAATTGATTGAGCGAAAAAATTCTTCCCAAAGCGTCTAGGACGAAGTAAATGCCAGGAAAATTGTCGTAGAGAGTTAAATACCAATCCTGTTCGACTTGTTTGCTGCACGAAAGTTTTGCTGCCGCGAGCTCGCCCTCCGTGTCGGTTAAGTGAGAATTGTTGGTTTCTGGGTTGCTTGAATTACTTTTTTTAGCAAACACTTTTAGCTTAACTCGACTGTAATTAATTTTACTTTCTGGAATTTAACTTTCTTGTGAAACTAAATTAAACCTGTTGTGTGAAAAAAGTTACAAGTTGTAATAAACTTACAACTTGTCCAGCGCGCTGGTTTTCACTTCCCAATGCAACCACTTTGTTTGTTTGTAGTTGGTAGACCGTCTGCCGACGATATTTCCCGCTAGTTGCAATGCCAGCAGGTTTAGCTGCAATTACCCGGTCTGTACTTTTAGCATCCCAGACAATGGAAAAAATCGGCAATCAATGGTTTTAAGTATATATGATAACACTCAAATACCTAGTATTGGGACTGACCTACTTGGGATTCGGTTTGGGATATTTGCCGGGGCTGCGGATGAACCGGGCGGCAGTTGCAATTGTCGGGTCAGCTTTTGCGGTGGCTTTGGGGATACTGGATCTCAAAACTGCTTGGGAGGCGATCGACCCAGGTACGATCGTTTTTTTGCTGGGAATGATGGTCGTTAATTCGGCTTTGGGAGCATCGGGTTTTTTTCAACTCGCTTTGGAGTTTTTAACTCGCTTTACTCGTTCTCCTTTCGGCATTATGGTGGCAGTTACTTTTGGCAGCGGCATTCTATCGGCATTTTTTCTCAACGACACTACTGCTATTTTGCTGGCCCCTTTAACACTGAGTCTGACTCGCTCTTTGTCTCTCAATCCTATCCCTTATCTTTTGGCTTTAGCCGGAGGAACTAATTTAGGTTCGGTGGCGACTGTGAGTGGGAATCCGCAAAATATTCTCGTCGGTGCTTTTTCGGGAATTAGTTATTTGGAATTTGCCCGGTCTCTCGCACCAGTAGCTTTAATTTGTTTGCTGATTCAAGTAGCTTGGCTGTGGTTGCTTTATCCAGAAGTGCGTTCTTGTAAATCTTGGCCGGAGGTTCCCCAAGTCCGCTATCGATTGTTCAAGCCTTTACTAGCAAAAAGTTTGTGGGTGACAGCAGGACTGTTAGTAGCTTTTTTAGCGGGTGCACCTTTGGCAGAATCTGCCTGGATAGCTGCCAGTATATTGTTAATTACTAGGCGCGTCAAGTCCGATCGCATTTTGCAAGGCGTTGACTGGAATTTGCTAGTGATGTTTGCGGGATTGTTTGTAGTGACTAAAGCAACTCAACAACTGGGTTTGTTGGACAATTTAACTAATTTGACTGGTACGCCGCTGAGTTTGTTGGGAGTAACAGTAATTCTTTCTAACTTAATTTCTAACGTACCGGCAGTGTTAGTTCTGCAATCGGTGATTGTCAAAACAGATACACAAGCTTGGCTGTTGTTGGCAGCGGGTTCTACTCTAGCGGGTAATTTAACTTTGTTGGGTTCTGTGGCTAATTTAATTGTAGCTGAAGTTGCAGGGAAATCAGGCGATCGGCTGACTTTTAAAGAACATTTGCGGTTCGGGCTGCCGCTGACTTTCTTTACTTTGGGAATAGCTTATTTTTGGCTGTACTAAAAGGCTATAATCATTGCACAATCATGCTCATACAATTAAATTTTAGCCTCGCGCTTTTACCTGTGCCAACTGGATTTGTTTTCCATGAACCGCAGAGGGCGCAGAGGGCGCAGAGGGGAAATGAGAAGAGAATAAATGAGAGGGAAAGAGGTAGGTTGACAAATCCTTGCAGATTTCGGTATAAAGTCTTTAGGTCTCTGTTTTGGACACAATTGTAAAAGTCGCGATTTTCCAAGGCTCTATCTTAAATCCTCGTCCTTCGGGCAACTTTTCAGACAAATTGGCAGGTCGTTCCAACAAATCTACTGGCTCTACAATCTCTAATTCCAAATCACTATTGAATTTTAACACAGCCTCCTTCCCCTCGGATTCGCAACAGCGCAAAATCCACACATTAGAATCGTCTTCCGACTGTTTGAAAGCCATCAAAACTAAATTGTCCGCCGACAAATCTAAGAACTTGCCAACTGGCGGCAGAGTCTTGTGGTCATTTTTCTCTAACTTGGGTAACACCTTTACTAGCAGCGGCAAATTCAACTCATAGCCGCGCCGAACTGTGGCCGCCTCTTGCCAATTTCCAGCATGGGGATACACTACACAAGTAAATTCGGAAACTCCTACATCTGCTTGTTCATCGGGCCAAGTCGAGCCCCGAAGCAAAGTCAGCCGAATTCGATTTGGTTGAAGGTCGCAACCGTATTTGCAATCATTGAGCAAACTCACTCCAAAACCGTCATTGCTGATATCAGTCCAGCGCAAAATCGGCACTTCCCATTTGGCTTTTTCTGCGGGTGTTTGCGGCTTGGTTGTGCGATCGATCGCACCGCCGGGAATTTCGCAAGTTGCAAAATCTGCTTCTACATTTAACCCAAAGGCTGCTTTTACTAAAACGTGAGTTTCTTGCCAATCTGCAACTGTCTTGATTTTCAGCAGAGGCGAACCTATTTCTACTATATAATCTTGGCAAAACTCCGATTTGCCAATTTGTCGGACTACCCGCAAACTCTGCCGTATTTCTCCCTGTGCTATCCAGAAAATATCTTTCAGTATCGGCCCTGGTAATTGATGTTTTTCATAATTTGGATCGATATTCCAAGCATCCCAATATTGACCGCTGTCTTGAAATGCTTGCAGTTGATTGCCGCCTGCTGCATTCAGGACTTCTCTGTTGTTTACTTTATCCCAAATGCTGGATAAATCCCCGGTTTGTCCGTCTACTGTTGCCCGAATAAATTCATTTTCTAAAACCATTTCTGCGGCTGCAAAATGCGTTTCTTGACAAGGTGTGTTTTTTTGTGCTATACCGTATGTAAGTTTTGATAACTCTGTCTTTTTTTCAGTTTCTGGACTCGCGGACGCATTATCTACAGTTTGAGCGTCTTCGCGACACAGCCAAAACACCTGGTAGCCAACGGCGAGGAGATTATTTGCCCAAAATAGCAGTGTAGATTGCGATTGCGGTCGATCGCCCCTGACAATCTGCGACACCAGTGGCTGTCCTGAAAAATCGTAAATTTGCCAAGCTGAATCAGCGGAATCGGGAAGCGGTACGGCAACAACCTCAGAGCGCGACCAATTGAGAGTATTGAAAATCAAAATCGGTTGAGCGTCGGGCCCAGGAGGGGAAGGGAGAAAAATTTGAGCCGAGATTGCATCCAAAGATTTTAGCAGGATTTCGCGACAAGTGCGATCGACCTCGGCAAAGGCTAGATTAGCATCCGCATAAACTTGGGCGATCGCAGAACCGGGCAAAATATCGTGAAACTGGTTAAACAAAATTTGTTTCCAAGCTGATTCTAACTCAGATTTGGGATAAACCGCACCAGTACAAATCGTTGCCAGCGAAGACAGCAACTCCGCTTGGTAGAGCAATTCTTCGCAGCGCCGGTTTTGGCGTTTTTGGTCGGCGCGAGTCGTGTAGCAACCCCGGTGGAATTCTAAGTACAGTTCGTCTTTCCAAACAGGGAGAGTGCGGGGAATACTTTTAAGTTGTGAGATGGGAGGATTTGCATCCGAAATTGCCGACAAATTGGACAATTCTCGCGCCCGCAAATTCCCGACGGTTTCGGCAACTAGCAAATTTTCCTGATTGTCCGATTCTGAAACATCGCTTTCGGGCTTAGTTGCGGAAATTGCCGACAAGTTTGACAATTCTTGCGCCCGCAAAAACTCCTGATTATCCGGTTTTGCAACATCGCTTTGCTGCGAACTTTCCGCAACTTCTGGCAAAAACTGAGTCTCAATCAAAGACAAATAATCAACCGCTTTCACAAATTCCAACCTCGGGAAAAAAGGCGACATTTTCCAGCGTTTCGCCACCTCCAACATATCACGAGTCGGGCCGCCGCCGTGGTCGCCAACCCCAGGCAACCAAAGAGCATCTTGCAAACCAGTCTTAACTTGCCAGTCAAAAGCATAACTTGCCATTTTCACAGATTCTATACTTTCGCCAATTGGAGGAGACATCATACTAAAAATTTTAGTACCGTCCAACCCTTCCCACCAAAACGCACCGTGGGGAAATTCCGTTGAATCGTTCCAACGCAACTTTTGCGTCACAAAATAATCAACTCCACCTTGCCGCAAAATCTGAGGTAATTGCCACCCAAAACCGAAAGTATCCGGTAGCCAAGCTACCCGCATCAATTCCCCAAATTTTTCCTTTGCGTAACGCTGTCCGTAAAAAACTTGCCTCACCATTGATTCAGCAGAAATCAAGTTTAAATCCGGTTCTACCCACATCCCGCCGACAACTTCCCAACAACCCGCCACCACCTGTTCTTTAATCGCTGCAAATAAGTCCGGCCGATGTTCTTCCATCCAAGCATAAAGCGCCGGAGTTGAATGACAGAAAATCAAATCGGGAAACTGCGATTGCAATTTCAATACCGACTCAAAAGTTCGCTTTGCCGCTTCCCAAGTTTCCTGGACAGGCCACAGCCAAGCTAAGTCTAAATGAGCGTGACCGACCAAATAAATTTTACCTGTATATATAGATGTCTGCTCGCCGCTTTCTCCTATATATATAGATATAGTGTTGCCGTTTTCTCCAACCTCCGAAACTTCCTCTTTTCTTCCTCCCTCTGTGCCCTCTGCGCCCTCTGCGGTTCCCTCCTCTAAATCCCCCGAAAAAGATGCCAGAACACCAAGTTCTCCTATATATATAGATGTAGCATTGCTATTTTCTCCCACCTCAAAAACCTCATCTTTTCTTCCTCCCTCTGCGCCCTCTGCGCCCTCTGCGGTTCCCTCATCTAAATCCCCCGAAAAAGCCCGCAGATACCCCATTAAATTGTGCCGCAAAATAGACAGCGAGCGATCGAACTTTTCGCGATCGCACACCGCCGACCAATCGATCGAACCAAGCGCCAAATCAATCTCAGATTTCAGCGTTTCCCCCTTGGCAAACCAGGGGCGATTTGCTATTGTTTCGGTAGAGAGGTATTGGGAATTTAAATTTTCTAAATTTTGAGTTAGCGAATTTTGCAAAATCTCTAATTCGGCCGCCAAAAAACCCGGATCGAAACAACAAGAGTCCGCAGCTTCGTACAAACAAATCGATCGCACTAAAGCACCGCTATCGTGACCCGGACTTACCAACCGCAAAATAACTAAAAATTCATCTCCGGGATTGGCCGACGAACTCAACAAAACTCGATCGGCAAAATCAAATAAATCTCCCTGTCCGACTAACTCGCCGTTCACAAAAATTTGAGCATCTTCTGCCCACCAAGTCAAGCCCAGCAGCAACCGCAAACCAACCACAGGATAGCCGTGCAAATTGTCAGGAATTACAAATTGCTGGCCCAGATACAAAACTTGCTTCCCAGACGGCCAAGCAATATGTCCTTTGCCGTTAAGTTCGGCAACAGGGCTGTTACAAATATTTACCGAAGAGACAGCCGAGTCAGAATCGCAGTACCTCCAGCCAGACTGAACCTCCACTTGGCTGAGGCGTCGCAACTTCTCGACAGCGGCAGAAATATTGTTGCTAGCAGGTGACACAGAAGCGCTCATATTTCGCTAAAATAGGAATTGTGTATTAATCAAAGATCGGATTGAACCGCGAAGACGCAAAGGACGCGAAGAAATAAAGGTTTCAGAGGGTTTGAAGCTGCGATTAAGATCTCGCTTTGATTTTACAGCAATATTCAGCAATTCCGGCGCGAATCAAAAATCTGAATTCAATAATAAAACTTATGTCCAACGGTTACTACGGCCCCTACCAAAGCCGACTATTAAATTTTATATCGAAACAGTCCCGCCAAGTGGCCGACAATTGCGATCGAACTTGGCGTCAAATTAAAGAAGCAACTCTCACCGCCACCCAAATTCTGCTTTATCCAGCTTATTTGCTGGTGCAAAGTTCCCGACTGTTGGGCAGACAGTTGCGGGAATCAAGTCAAAAAGTAGATTTACCGGAACTGCAAGAATTTGGCGGGGACGAAAATCCCGATGGGCAACAAAATTGGTATCAGGGGGAAACTTCCGAGGAAAGTTCGATCGCCGAAATTTTGCACCTAGCCGAAAATTTACTAAACTCGTCGCAAACCGCGAAAACTTTAGCCAGCTTCCCGCTGTTAATTAATCAGGGAAATGCTGCTAGCGATTTACCTCCGGCTATCAATTTTAGCGGACAAATCACAAAGCATCAAACAACTTCCGTCTTAGAACACCCGCTGGCTAAAACTGAATTAAAACCGCAACCGAAAGTTGAGGGAATCGCCAGTTTTATCCCAGCCCGCACTTTAGTATTGGTCGGAAGAGAAAATCAGATATTAGATATTTTGACACCCGAACAGCAGGAAATGCTCGAAGGTCGCATAACTTGGGAAGTAGCAAACTGCGAGCCCGAACGGCGGGAAATTACCCAAAAAGAATTAAAATTTAATCTCGGTGTGGAGTCGGCGGCCAAAAAAGCGCAGTTGCCGCCGGTGCGTCGTTTTTGGGAATTGATGGCATGGCTTCAGACGAGCCCGGTTGCTTTGAAAAGAAATCAGTTTGGAGAATCAATCCTCGCAGTTAAAAAATCGATCGACCGCAATTCAATCCTAGTCCAAAAAGCCCGCGCCCAGATTGAAGCAAAAACCGCACAGCAGTCAATTGCGGCATCAAATTCGCTCGACCGCAATACCTCGGAATTAGAAAATAATTTTAACAGCAAGTTCGATCGACCCGCTAGTCCTCTCTCCTTTGTTACATTACTCGATCGCGCCGCTGTCAACCTCGAAGAATTTACCCTCCCGCCATCGGCAAAAACAATCGCTCAACCCATAGAAAACCCCGAAGTCAAAATTAATACATCCGGCACTGAAACCAATTTAGATTTGTCCGCCCGCGAAATCCTCGAAAAATACGCTCGCAACATCGAACAAATGATTTGGTCGTCAGTAGATCACCTCCTGGGAAAAGAAACGGCAGCAAGTGATAATACGGAGAAAGCAGTCGCAATTCAGTATTATTTGAAACAGCGACAAGAACAAGAAAACACCGAAAAAAGCCCAGAGGTCGATCGACCCTGGCTGAACTGGCAAGACTTATTCGGAGAAGCAGCACCGCAGCATTTAATCGAGGGCAGTTCCGAACCCGAGGCAGCAGCTCAAATCCCTTTATCACAAAGTAGCCCAAAAGTCAAGCAGGAAATTGCAGAATTAGGAGAACTGCCAGAAGGTCGATCGACCGCAGTCTCAATCTCCCCTTACCCCGAAGCACTTCACCGCCTGCTAGGGCAGCTAAAACAGAGCTTGCTCACAAAAAGCCCAAAAAGTCAACCCCAAACAGCATCTGATTTATCTGATTTAGCAGTTACTCAAAAAAATAGCTCTGCACTCGCAGCAGAATCAACCCCAGGGCGTGCGCCGGAAACCCAAGTGCCAAAAAACACAAACCCGAACACCCGACAAAACAGCCAATCCCCAGCAGCAATCACCGGGCAAACCAGCAGATACACCGCCGCAACCCCCGCTGCTGGCGAACCAAAAAATCAGAGCGCAGGCGTCCAACCCGAGGGCGACTACTTAGAAACAAAAGCAGAATCAATGGGATACATTAAGCACCCGCTAGAACAAGTGCTCGAATGGCTCGATCGAGTCATGCTGCGACTAGAAAACATCGCAGAGCAACTCTGGAATTGGGCAAAAATTAACTTGCCAAAAATCCTCAAAAGCAAAGAGAAAATTGACTAATCTTTAGCTTATGATAAAAAAGTTGCCGCAACAGCAGCAAATCAGCTCAGTATTATGCCATCTTTGGAGACTCCCACAGTGCTAACCCTCAAAATCGTAGTTAATGTAGTTGTTTTATTTTTTGTTTCCCTGTTCATCTTTGGATTTTTGTCCAATGACCCAGCCCGGAACCCCAACCGCAGAGACATGGAATAAACAAGTTATCTCGGCCACTTGCTGGGGGGCACGCCACCGCAGCCCCCCAGCAAGCCCGCCAACCCGCAAAAATTAGTCGAAAAAAACTTGACCTCGCACCAGCAGCGAGGTTATCTTGTGGCGGAAGCAAGTTCTGAAAGCAGCCATATTCCGGCGCGCCAAAGCCACTGCAAATTTTAGATGTCAGATTAATGTCTAAACAGTTGCCTTTTAGACGCAAAAATTTTCAATAATTTGCACCCTATAAAATCTCTAATCTAAAATCTAAAATCGGATGACTTACCTGTTGTAACTATGCCCTATCCGGTACCGCCGCCAGAACCCTCTGCCATCATCTACATCGCAAAGCCAAAAAAAGTCGCCCTCACTGTGGCGGCCGGCGATGGAGACACCCGCAGCAACCCCGCAGAAATACCGGAACCAAGCCCAGATATCGTTCAGCCAGAACCCACACCGGCCCCAGCAGAACCCGCAGCCACACTCCTCGGCACCACCCCAGCCACCGACCGGCCTCCAGAAATGGCCGACCCCCTAGCCGCAGTGGAAAGCGGCGAGGCAGTGGTGGGATTTCAGCGTCGGCCTCCTGTGGGAGAACCCAAAACAGGGACTGTTCAGCAAGATTCCTCGTTTACAGCTTACCAGTTGGGTTCGGTAGAAAATGCCATTGCCATTCGCAATCGGAAACGAACCGCAGAGGCGCAGAGAAAACAGGAGAGAAATCTTGCCCGAAAGCAGGAAAGTTGGTATCAGGCCCAAGGCCGGCAGTTAGAAGATAACTCTCCCGAACCTGCGGAGATTCCCGTTCCAGAACCCGCGCTAGAACCAGCACCCAGCGGGCAACAGCAGTTCGACATTCCCACGCCAGGAACTGCCCCCGCACCCAGAACTCCCGCTGCGCCGACACCGAAGCCTAAACCAGCGGCGCCGCCGGGAGTCCGCACTGCACCTTCTCAGCGGACGGTTCCTTTTCCGGTCACTCCAGCCGATACTATCGAAGTTAAGGCCGACCGCCAAGAATTCGACGACAAGCAGCAAATTGTCACGGCGGTTGGTAATGTTGTTGTGCGGTTCCGGCAAACGGTGATTGATGCCGATCGGGCGATCGTCAACTTAGTCACCCGCCAAGTGGTAGCATCCGGCAATGTCGCCTATACCCGCGGCCAACAAGTAGTGCGCGGCCAGCAGATGGAGTTCAATCTCGGCCTCAACAGCGGCGCAGTCGAACAAGCCAGGGGCGAAATATTCCTGCCCGCTGCAGGTAGCGAATTGACCCCCACACTGCCGACAGATATTAGTGCCGGGACGATTCTGGAACAGCCGCTGAGCGATCGAATTACCAGCCAGCAGCCCCTGCGCGGAGTCAAATCCCCCGGCGCTGCTACAGTGACTATCGGCGGCGGTGGACAGCTAGCAGCCCCCCAAGTTACTGGTGCGGTCAACCGCGTCCGCTTTGAAGCAGAACGCATCGAACTGCTACCAGACGGCGCGAGGGTAGCAACCAACATTCGGATTACTAACGACCCGTTTTCCCCGCCGGAATTTGAATACAGGGCCCGCAGGGCGACGATTAGAAGGATTTCGCCCACGGCAGAGGAATTGGTTACAACTAAACCCCGCTTGGTGTTCGACAACCGCGTGAAAATACCTGTGTATCCCCGCAGGCAAGTGTTTGACAGCCGGCAGCAAAACGGCCCGTGTTTGACCTTTGGCTACGACGGAGGCGACCGCGGCGGTTTGTATGCCGAGTGCGGTTTTGAGGTGTTGCAAAACGGGCCGGTGCGGCTAACCCTGACACCCCAAATTTACCTGCAGCGGGTCGTGGCCGAGCACGGCGGTAATCCGTTTTCTCCCGATAGTTACGGGCTGAAAGCGAGGTTACGCGCTAGTCTCGGCCCGCGCACCAGGCTCGACGGATCGGCAATATTTCTGAGTTTTGAAAATTTCCCGAACTTGCCGGAAGACAGCTTTCGGGGCAATTTGCGTCTCCGACAGTCGATCGGCACTCACTCTCTGGCAGCAGAATACAGTTATCGCGATCGACTGTTTAACGGTTCTCTGGGCTATCAAACCGTGCAGAGTAGTCTCGGGGCAGTCCTCACTTCCCCAGTCATCCAACTCGGAGGCACGGGCATCAATCTCAGCTACCAAGCTGGGTATCAATTTATCAATGCTGACACCGATCGAGCAGACTTGCTCGAACCAGTGCGGGAAAACAACCGCGTCGATCTGGGCCGTTCCCAAGTCAGCTTCGCCTTGAGCCGCGGCTTCAACCTGTGGGAGGGCGAACCGCTGCCCCGCACTCCCACCCAGGGTTTGAGGTATACGCGGACGCCGGTGGTTCCTTTCTTGCAACTGGCCTTGGGAGTCCGGGGAGTTGGGACTTATTACAGCAGCGGCGATCGACAAAATTCCCTCGCCGGCAGCGTCGGCCTTCAAGGGCAGTTCGGTCATTTCTCCCGCCCTTTCCTCGATTACACTGGGTTTAACGTGACTTATACCCAGGTGGGGCGGGACGGTATCTCGCCGTTTTTATTCGATCGCTTAGTAGATTTGAGAGTCCTGTCTTTTGGACTTGTCCAGCAAGTTTACGGAGGGTTTCGAGTCGGATTTCAAAGTGCTATTAATTTAGAAAGCGGGGAAGCAATCAGTACGAATTACACTGTAGAATACAGCCGCCGCAGCTACGCAATTATTTTGCGTTTTAATCCTGAGCGTCAAGTCGGCAGCCTGACTTTTAGAATTAGCGACTTCAACTGGAATGGGACTCCCCAACCTTTTTCCGGGGACGCGCGAACTGTAGAAGGAGGCGTGCGTTTATCCGATTAATTCAATTTGGTTATTAGTTATTGATTATTAGTTATTGATTATTAGTTATTGGTTATTGCAACCAACAATTAACAATTAGCAATTAACAACGAACCAATAACAACGAACCAATAACAACGAACCAATAACAGCGAACCAATAACAAATGACAGAAGTGACAGCAATATCTGCACAAGCAGCGGCTCTGCTGGTTCACTACGGTTTTGACCTAGGTGGCAAAAAAGCCGAGAAATTGGCGGGTGAATGGCTGACCAAGTATCCCGGCTATTGGCTGCGTTTAGCAGTGGTTGAAGCGCTTTATCAAGGGCGCTACAAAGCTGTTTCAGTGGGACAGCTATTGAGTATGTGGCATCGGATAGGTCAACCTCTCTATCATTTCAATCGCGAGTTTGAACGCTTGGTCTGCAATAATTTTCCTCAAAATTTAACCGGGGAAAGTGCTGCTCAACTGCCGCAGGAAGATATACTTTTATCGAACCCGGAATCGGAATTTAGTGCCGCAGAGTTAGATGTTCGTGGGCCGTCAGAGGCGCAACTTGATGTGGCGCTTCATGCAGAAGTCCCGAACACAGATCCCGAGGAAACAGGAAAATTGCCTGCAGCCGACGATCGCACAAAAGAAAATACAGAATTTGTAGTATATGAAGATGTGGCTGTTACCGCCCTCGCCGATCGAGCCGAAGCCGAGCGCAAATTAGCGGACAAACCTGCGGCAAAATCCTTCCCAGTTGTCAAACACACTGATTTTCACACTAAGTTAAAAGCCATTGCCCGAGAAGGACGCAGAAAGAAGGGAGAAAGCAGAAATAAGGTGTAAACTTTGGCAACTAGATAGTTATTTGTCACTTTTCACTTTTCGGACTTGCTCCCATCCGAATTTCCGAACAAAAAGAGGCTTGTTCGGTACCGTTAGCTTGCTTAACAACGCTAGTCCGCAGCCGCAAATTGGGCATGAGATACCACAGCCTTTCTTCGGCATGGAGAGTGTCTGATTCTGTAATCAATGTCAGCACGTCGTCGCCCATCACGTAGCGGCTGTTACCCTTGTCTTGCAACACTTTGCCTTCGCTGGGATTGTCGGGATTTGGTACGATCGCTAGTATGGTAGAACCGATTTGTTTAGCTTTGTCGCGATCGGGAATACCGTCCCAAGTAATCCGAACGCTGGTTAGCCCAGTAGAGGCCGGGTTAATGGAGTGTGCTTGGCAAAGTTTGACGACTGCTGCATCGCTAGCTGTCAGTATTTCTATTTTGAGGTCGGATTTACCTGCCTGCAATTTCCCAGAATTGAGATTGTGTACGGTGCGCTGGGAAAACCATTTGCCTGCACTTAACTCGAAAAACTCGATAACATCCATGAAATTTGTCTCTAAAGTCAATACTGCTTTATTTGCGATCGTGACTTGCGCGCTATGGAGTCAGAAACCCGGTTTCTTCCTACGTACCTAGCGGTCAAACCCATGATTTTGTCTAGAAACCCGGTTTAACAGTGCAAGTTCTATTCTATATTTTAGAGGAAGGGGGCGCGCCTGCAAAGCTTTCTGAGAGCTTTAGGTGAAGCAGATTGCAGATGTGGTTGAGGTACGAATCCCAACCAGGGCGACATCTGCCTCGCTGATGCGGCCCCATTGACAGAAAATTAGAGCATCCTGAATCGTGTTTCGTTAAAAAAAGTCTTCCACATCAAATAGGATTGCGATACCTGAAAATTTTTAGCTTGAGTTTGTTTATCGATCGACAATCATTACCCAAAGACCAGCTATGTTAAGAAAGACAACGATATATGTCAGCTTTTGTCGATCGATCGGTTAATTGGGCGTTGCTGAGTTGAATTATATTGGCAGCGATTGATTATAATCGCACTCCTTGAAAATTCTCAAAGCAGACTCAGACTAAAAAACGAGCAATTCATCGAACCATAACCAAACCAAGGACAGCAGGCCCTAGCACATAGCATTCAAATATGTCATGCTAAGTCAAGAGAAAAGATTCTCGATCGGGTTTCCAGCAGGGTGCAGCTAGCGATCGCATACATTTAAAAAAGACATCCACAAATTCATGAGCGAGTTTACACAAGGGCTGGATAAAATGCAGCCTGCAGAACAGAGACACTATTTAGGAATCTTGCCAAGTCAGCTAGCAGCGACTTCAGACTCCGAGAAATTATACAGCTTACTAACAGATTACAATTTTATTGAAGCCAAGCTGTCAGCATCCGGAGTACAGGCGCTAATAGAAGATTACGATTTAGCAACAAGTCCCGATATAATTACCTCAGATCAAAAAGGCGACCAACTCCAATTAATCCAAGAAGCAATTAGGCTGTCGGCCCACATTCTAGCCAAAGACCAAACCCAACTAGCCACGCAACTAATTGCCCGCTTGATGTGCTTTGAAAGTCCAGAAATCCAAGCACTGCTAGCACAAGCAAAACACCAAAAAAGCCCCTGGCTGCGACCGCTAACGCCCAGCTTTACTCCTCCCGGCGGGAGATTGCTGCGCACCCTCACCGGACATACAGATTGGGTACAAGCTGTAGCAATCACCCCCGACGGCAAGCGGGCAATTTCTGCGTCCTCCGACCACACTCTCAAAGTCTGGCACTTAGAAACAGGCGAAGAACTTTCAACCCTCGAAGGTCATCTTACCTACGTCAATGCTGTAGCTGTCACGCCCGACGGCACTAAAGTAATTTCCGGTTCTTGGGACAATACTATTAAAATTTGGGATTTAGAAACTGGACAAGAAATATTTACCTTTGCAGGCGATACTTTTGCGGTAGAAGCAGTAGCAGTAACTCCCGACGGCAAGCAAGTAATTTCTGGTTCTTGGGACGGCAGCATAAAAGTTTGGGATTTGACAACCAGGGAAGTAATTTTTAACTTCAAAGGTCACAGCAGTTTTGTCCAGTCCGTAGCAGTAACTCCTGATAGCAAACGGTTGATTTCTGGGTCTGGAGACAACAGCATAAAAGTCTGGAACCTAGAAACGGGAAAAGAACTTTTTACTCTCACCGGTCATGCAGATTGGGTAAAAAGTGTAGCAGTTACTCCCGACGGCGAACAAATAATTTCCGGCAGTTATGACGGAACTGTTCAAGTCTGGAGTTTTTCAGAAAGAAAGCAACTTTTCACTTTAGGAAAACACGCCAGTTTCGTTCAAGCTGTGGCAGTCACTCCCGACGGCAAACGAGTAATTTCAGCTTCCGGCGACAAAACGCTCAAAGTTTGGAATCTGGAAACAAAAGAAGAACTTTTCACTTTTACCAATCACATCTCACCAGTAAATGCTGTGGCTGTTACCCCCGACGGCCAGCGGATAGTTTCTGGTTCCTCTGACAAAACTCTCAAAGTTTGGCACTTAGAAATAGGAAAACAAAATTTATCATTTGCAGGTCACGATGACTGGGTAAATGCTGTAGCAGTGACGGCGGACGGTACTAAAGCGATTTCAGGTTCAGGAGACAACAGCATTAAAGTCTGGAACCTCAATGACGGACAGGAAATTTTTACTATTCCCGGTCATAAAGATTGGGTAAAAGCGATCGCAATAACAGCGGATAGCAAGCGAGTAGTTTCGGGTTCCGGCGACAAAACTGTGAAAGTTTGGAATCTAGAAACCGGAAAGGAAATCTTTACTTTCACGGGTCATACGGACTGGGTAAATTCTGTGGCAGTGACGGCAGACGGAACGATGGCAATTTCGGGTTCTGGAGACACAACTATTAAAGTTTGGAGTTTAGACACAGGAGAGGAACTTTTTACTTTATCAGGTCATGAGGACGGGATAAAAGCTGTGGCAGTTACTCCCGACAGCAAGCGGATTATTTCGGCTTCCGGCGACAAAACTCTGAAAGTTTGGAGTTTGGGGAAAGAAAAGAATATTTTGGCAAATGTCTGGAATTTAGCCGTCAAACATCTACTTTTCACCCTCAAAGGTCATGAGAGTTTTGTGAATGCTGTGGCAGTTACAACCGATGGCAAATGGGCGATTTCGGGCGGGCGAGAAAACAATCTTAAAGTTTGGGATTTGTCAAGTAGAAAAGAAGTTTTTACTTTGGTAGGTCATGACGATTCGATAACATCTGTAGCGACTGTGGGAAATAGGGTGATTTCAGTTTCGGATGACAATACTCTCAAAGTTTGGGATTTGTTGAGTCGAAAAGTAGTTGCTAGTTTCAGGGGAGATAGTGCTTTGAAAGCTTGTGCTATTGCACCGGATGGGGCGACAATTGTGGCGGCGGAAGCTTCAGGACAGGTGCATTTTTTGAGGTTAGAAGAGGGGGAAAAATAACCTACGTGTCGGGACACGGCAATGCCGTGTCCTTACAAATATAATGTGAAATTAACCGGGTTTGATATTAATTATGAGGGTGCGCAGTCCGCACCTTACGGCTTAATGTAGCCCGATCGCTCTTTTCCCCAGTCTAGTTTACAGTTGTTCCGGGTCAATTCCCATCGATCGCAGTCTTTCTGCCAGGACAGCAGCCCGCTGTTCGGCTTGTTCTGCCCGCAGCCGTTCTTGTTCTGCCCGCTGTTCGGCTTGTTCCAAGCTGCGAGAAACCTCCTCATAACTTGTAAACGGTTCGCCGTCAGGGCGATAAATTTGTAACTCTTCACCCGACAAATCAAAGCGAATTCCGAGTCGGGGACTGACCCAATTTTCGATCGCATCAATTACGTCCAAACGCCCCTCTGAACGCATCCAACCGCTGAAATCGTTGCGTTCCGGGTCGTACAGGTAATATTCCTCTACCCCGTGGCGATCGTAAAATACCTGTTTTTTATTCATTTCTGTTAGCCTGTTACCGGGAGAAAGAATTTCAAACACTACTTGTGGCGCGATATTTTCTTCTTCCCACTGTTTGTAAGAACCCCTATCTCCTTTCGGTCTGCCGAAGACTACCATCACATCCGGGCCGACGCGAATCTTGTTATCTCCTTCGACGGGATACCACAGCAAATCGCCCGCGACAAATACATTCGGGTCATCCGCAAATAGCCACGCTAAATTTTGTTGGATGATGAGTATCCAGCGAAATTGTTTCGTATTTTCTGACATTGGTTGGCCGTCGCTTTCGGGGTAAATTACATCAGGTTTTTGAGGAGACTTGAGTTGAGTTACCATAACTGTTGTCCGGCGTGAATAACTGTTGAATTTAATTTTAGCTTGTGGGAAGGGTGAGAAGTGCGATTCTCTGCGGGATAGCTACGCCGCGCGTACTTTTTCATCCAACCGAAAACACCCCAATTTCTAAGTTAAGTCGTCTGGGTTAATTCCCATTTCTCGCAACCGTTCCACCAAAATCTGCCCTCGGCGCCGTTCCTCTGCTAAAGCAGTTTCTGCAAGTTCTGCCCGCTGGCGTTCTTCTTCTAAACTGGTTTCTGCAAGTTCTGCCCGCTGGCGTTCTTGTGCTGTTTGCTGGCGTTCTTCCTCTAACAGTTGACAAATCTCAACGTAGGAGAAAAACCTCGTTCCATCCGGTCGATAAATTTGCAATTGAGAACCCGATAAATCAAAGCGAATTCCCAATCGAGGACTCGCCCAATTTTCCATTAATGCGATCGCATCCAACCCGTCTTCTGCCCGCAGCCACCCTCTGAGTTGGTTATTGCTAGGATTGTAAATGTAATATTCTTCAACTCCGTGGCGATCGTAAAATAGCAATTTCTTCTCCATTTCATCCTGCGTGTTGCCAGGAGATAGAATTTCAAACACAACTTGCGGTGCAATTCCTGACTCATTCCACTGCTGGTAAGAACCGCGTCTCCCTTTCGGCCTGCCGAAGGCAACCATCACGTCGGGCGCGTTAACAATATTCGGTCTTCCCTCGATTGGATACCAAAACAAATCACCCGCTACGAATACATTCTCGTCATTAGCATACATCCATTCTAAATTTTGTTCGATCACGAGAATCCAGCGAAATTGGTCAGTATTATTTGCCATTGGTAAGCCGTCGCTGTCGGGGTAAATAACTTCTTGCTGAGTAGGGGATGGGATTTGAGTTACCATAACAGTTGTCCGGGGTGAAAGACTGTTGAATTTAATTTTAGCAGTTTGTGAAGTAGTCAGAAGTGCGATTAAGAGCGGGATAGCTACGCTTCACGACTTCTCAATACAAACGCCTATTCCTCTTTCTCTTTTGTCTCTCTCTTCTCGAACTCTGCGCCCTCTGCGCCCTCTGCGGTTCATTAACAAAAAATCTCATTCAGCAGCGAAAATAGGGCAGACACCGCCCGCCCTACAAAACTATTTCCTCAGCAACTTCACCCCGCGAATCGAATAATCCAAAAGTTCGATCGGGTGCATCAAAGTAACTTCCTTTCCCTGCAACTCCAAATGCTTCTTAATTTGCAAAGAACAACCCGGATTAGAAGAAGCAATCAACTCCGCCCCAGTATTCAGCAAATTCTCCACCTTTTGCACTCCCAATTCATCAGCAACCTCCGGCTGAAGCATATTGTAAACCCCCGCACTGCCGCAGCACAAAGCCGCATCCACAGGCTCTTTTAACTTCACCCCCGGAATTTGTTGCAGCAACTGACGCGGCTGCAAACTAATCTTTTGCCCGTGCAACAAATGACAAGCATCCTGATATACAATTGTCAAATTTCCCTCAATCAAAGGATTGAGTTTTGCCGTAATTCCCGCACTTGCCAAAAACTCTTGCACGTCCTTCACCTTAGCAGCAAATTTCTCAGCTTTCTCCCTATATTGCGGGTCATCTGCTAAAATGTGACCGTATTCTTTCAAAGTGTGGCCGCACCCAGCAGCGTTGATAATCACAAAATCAACGCCAGTATTTTCAAAGCTATCAATCATTTGTCTCGCCAAAGCTTTCGCCTGTTCCGCTTGGCCTTGGTGTTCCGGCAAAGCAGCACAGCATCCCTGACTTTTCGGAATTACAACCTCGCAACCGTTAGCCGTCAAAACTCGCACCGTAGCCTCATTAACTGGCGAAAATAACAGCCGCTGCACGCAGCCTAAAATCACGCCGACTCGATAGCGTTTTTCCCCTTGTGCCGGAATTACCTCTGGCAAATTATCCCGGAAAGAATCAACAGTAACTTTCGGCAAAATTGATTCCATCGCGGCCAAGCGGGGAAATACTTTTTTCAGCAAACCTGTTTTGCGGACAAGTTTTGGCAGCCCTAATTTTTGATAAATAAACAGCGGTACAAGTAAAGGCCGCAATCTGTGAGGATAAGGGAAGAGATTAAAAATCAGAGTGCGAATTACATTATCGGAAAAAGTGCGTTCCTGATTTCTGGCAACTTGGTGGCGAGTTGCGGAAATTAACTTGTCGTATTGAACTCCAGACGGACAAGCTGTTACGCAAGCTAAACAGCCCAAACAAGTATCGAAATGCTGCGAGGTTGCTTCATTTAATGGTGCGTCGCCTTCGTTGATTGCATCCATTAAATAAATGCGACCTCTGGGGGAATCCATTTCTTTGCCGAGTACCCGATAACTCGGACAAGTTGACAAACAAAAGCCACAGTGCACGCAAGTATCGATTAATTTCGGGTCGGGCGGATTATTGGGGTCGAAGCCCGGGATTTCGAGGGTTTGTAAGTGGGGATTTTGTGCTAGAAAATTGCTTTCTTTGGCGGGTTTTAAATCGTCGCTGGGAAGGGGAGATTTTTCTGAAGTTTGCATATATATTACCTAATTGTTTTGGTTCGTAACAAGGACTTTAGTCAGTTTAATGTAATTTACGCAGAACCTTTATATGTTGGTTGGTAGCGCGAAACTTACCGCTATAAGTAGCGTGTCAAACTACTTTTTACAGAAGTCCTGAACGAATCAAGTCCTGACTACAAACTTTAAACTAAATACCACTTATAAAACGATGGGGACTCAAAAGATTTTCCGGGTCAAACTGCTGTTTAATCCGGCGCATTAAATCGATCGCACTTCCAGTATAGCCCCAAACATCTAACCGTTGCTTGATGTCGGCCGGCGCTGCTAAAACAGTCAGAAAACCGCCTTTCGCTTCGCACCCTCTGCGTACCTGCAACAGCGTTTCAGCCGTCGCATTCTCAAACCGCAAAACCCCCAAACCGCTGCCTGCATGAATCCAAGCGTCCTGTACCGGCAATTCGTTAATGGCCGTTACAACTTCCGACGGTCTGATTCCTATTTTGCAAATAATTGCCGACTTTGTGCCAGAATCCCAGATTGTTTCTGGCAATCTTTGCCATAACTGATGCTCATCATTTTCGCAGCAGCTACTGCCTTGCAAACCCAACTTTTCGCCAACTTCCAGCAAGCGGGCTGATTGTTGTTTAACGCTTTCTGCGATACTTTGAAATCTGACGATTAATCCCGTGCCCTTTCCTAAGCCTAATTTTGCGACTAATTCAGGTGACAGCAAATCGATCGCACTTGGTGTCAAAGCAGAGGATAATAAGATTTGAGCAGTTTGGGACAAAGCATTAGTTTGCCCTGTCAGCACTACAGTTCCCGAGGATTCAGGCAGGGGATAAACTCGGAAAGTTACTTGACTGATGATGCCCAATGTGCCGTAAGCACCAGTAAACAGTTTCATCAAGTCGTAACCGGCGACATTTTTAACAACTCGACCTCCGGCTACGGCAATTTTACCGTCCGATCGCACAAAGGTTATTCCCAACAACAAATCGCGAACCCCGCGATAGCGATGCCGCAAGGAACCGGCATCAGCAGTAGCGATAATTCCGCCCAAAGTTGCCTGTTGCGGATACGCCGGATCGATCGGCAAAAATTGACCTGCTGCGGCTAAAATTTGCTGCAAATCGGCAAACTTCATTCCCGCTTCCGCAGTCACGGTTAAATCGCCCACAGCGTGTTCTACAAGCCGATTGAGGCGCGAAGTGCTGACGGCAATATTAACTGCCTTAACTAAACCGCCCCAATCAAGTTTGCTGCCACTGCCACAAGGCAAGACTGCACAGCGATTTTGCCCAGCCCAAGCAATGACAGCCGCCAGTTCTTCCTGAGTATTGGGGTAAACGGTACAATCTATTTTCGTGCCCGGGGCAACTGCTTTTTCTACCCGTTCTTGCCAAAATACCTCTGTGTACTGCTGCTGAATGATCCCAGCAGTCCCGACAATACTTTCTAATTCTTGTGTGCTAACGTAATTTTCGGTAGAAAAAGATTTCATCAAGGTTATCAGACGCCCGGTAAAAAAAATCATCAAAACACTGCATAAAACCATTAAATATTAATACGGGCCCGATATTCAAAAGATGAAAAAACAAATGTCTCAAAAGCGAATTTCTCTGGGAATTACCGGTCTCAACGAAGTGATTGGCGGCGGCCTAATTCCTCAACGCTCTTATCTGGTGCGCGGCGGCCCGGGTACTGGCAAGACTACACTGGGCTTTCACTTTTTGGCTGCAGGTGTGGCTCTGGGAGAAACGCCCCTGTTTATTACTTTAGGGGAACCGGAAGCACAATTGCGCGCCAATGCCGCAACTCTCGGTTTTGATATGGAAGCGATGGCGTTCCTCGATTTGAGCCCATCCTCAGAATTTTTTACAGAAGTTCAGACTTATGACATTTTCTCGCCCTCGGAGGTGGAGCGAGAACCGACTACACAAAAGATTATCGAGCGAGTCGAAGCTGTCAAGCCACAACGGGTGTTTTTGGATGCGATCACTCAATTTCGCTACTTAGCTGCGGATGAGTTTCAGTTTCGCAAGCAAGTTCTGTCTTTTCTGCGGTTTTTGGTGGAAGGGGGGGCGACGGTGGTGTTCACCTCCGAAGGCACATCAAGTGCTCCCGACGACGATTTGCAATTCATCAGCGACGGAGTAATTTATTTAGAACTGCGCCCTGAAGGACGCACCCTGTCTGTCACCAAGCTGCGAGGCTCCAACTTCCGCAGCGGCCACCATTCGCTGCGCCTGACTCAGGCTGGTATGGAGGTATTTCCGCGACTGCTTCCGGACGACTTTCAACAGGATTTTGTTGCTGAAGCGATTTCTGCTGGGGTTCCAGAAATCGACGAACTACTGCACGGGGGACTGGAACGGGGGACTGTCACGGTGATTAGCGGGCCTAGCGGCGTGGGTAAAACGACGGTGGGGATTCAGTTTATGAAAGAAGCCGCAGGAAGGGGGGAGCGATCGGTAGTTTACATTTTTGAGGAGTCAAGTTCTACTCTGCTGCAGCGCTGCGAATCAGTTAACATCCCGGTTGGGGCGATGATCGGGCAAGGAAGTCTTTCGGTGATACCTGTGGAACCTTTGCTGTACTCGCCGGATCAGTTTGCCTGTATGGTACGGCAGGAGGTGGAGCAAGAAAAGACGCAGATTGTGATGATTGACAGTATTTCTGGCTATCAGCTTTCGATGCAGGGGCAAGATTTGGTGAACAATTTGCACGCTTTGTGCAAGTATCTCAAGAATATGGGAGTCACCGTTATCTTGATTAATGAGGTAGAAGTCCTTAGCGGAGATTTTCGGCTGACCGAGATCGGGATTAGCTATTTGGCGGATAATCTTCTGTTTATACGTTATCTGGAACGCCAACTGCATAATAGGACAGAAATCCGCAAGGCGATCGGAGTAATTAAAAAACGAGTCAGCAATTTCGAGAGAACTTTGCGAGAACTCGAGATTACTCGCTACGGCATCAAAGTCAGCAAACCGATACGGGGGCTGCGCGGCATTTTGAGTTCGGCGCCGGTGTGGATTGAGGATGAACCGGATGAAGATTGAATCGGGGCTTGTCGTGCTGTTTTTGGGCAATTGGAGCTAATTTTGCAGTCGTGAATCAAATTAGTAGGGTGCGCACCGCGCACCTCACCACTAGCCTCAGTCCTGGAAAACTTAAATATATTGGTAAATTTGTGTATTTTTCGACTTTTATCGTAGTTTTCAATCCTCTGAAATACAGTAGGAGCTTAGGGACGCGGCCGTGTCCTGTACCCGAGCATCTGTACTTCACTCAACTGAAAACCAATGTAATAGCTCGCCGAAAAGTAAGCTAATACCAGATTAAAAAAAACTCCAACTTTATGCACGATCCAAACCCATATATAATCAGTCATTCCCCATTGGTAACAAGTTAGAAGGGAGTAGATTTTGTCAATACCTCTTGGGATAGAAATATTATGGAATAATAATGATAA